>CASBQC010000254.1 GCA_949127805.1 Nostocales cyanobacterium PMM_0081 | reverse complement strand
TGCTTGGTATAGTCCTGCTAAATTGTTTAGGCTTTGTGCAACATCAGGATGTTCTTTGCCCAATACTTTCTCTCTAATTGCTAGCGCTCGCAAATACAACGGTTCAGCTTTTTCATAGTTTCCCTGTGTTAAGTACAGTAATGCCAAATTGTTCAGGCTAAGAGCGACATCCGGATGTTCTTTGCCATGTACTTTCTCGTAAATTGCCAGCGATCGCACATACAGAGGTACTGCTTTTTGATAACTCCCCTGCGCTCGGTACAGGGAAGCCAAATTGTTCAGGCTATTAGCGACATCAGGATGTTCTTTGCCCAGTACTTTCTCTCTAATTTCCAGTGATCGCAAATACAAAGGTTCAGCTTTTTCATAGTTTCCCTCTGCTTGGTACAGGGAAGCCAAATTGTTCAGGCTAGTAGCGACATCCGGATGTTCTTTGCCCAGTAATTTCTCCAAAATTGCTAGCGCTCGCAAATACAGAGGTTCAGCTTTTTGATAGCTCCCCTGTGCTAAGTACAGTAATGCCAAATTATTTAGGCTAGTGGCAACAAGAGGATGTTCTTTGCCATGTACTTTCTCAAAAATTGCCAGCGCTCGCAAATACAGAGCTTCAGCTTTTTCATAGTTCCCCTGTTCTCGGTATAGTTCTGCCAAGTTGTTTAGGCTAGTAGCGACATCCGGATGTTCTTTGCCCAGTACTTTCTCTCTAATTGCTAGTGCGCGTTCTGCTAGGGGGATTCCTTCAGTATATTTACCCTCGTTGAGCAACTGCAAGACTTGTTCATTCAGTCGCGTGGCTTCTTCCAACTCTGCTGACTGTTGTGCTGACGGTGTGGGCTGAGATTGTCCTGTCACCTCTTTTGGTATACTTACTAGCAGCCCTAATGCCAGTGCTGCTGTAATTGACCAGGATACCAATTTGATGCAACCTTGGGTTTTGGCTTTTTGCCGGGAGAATCTAGACACGTATTTGTGCTTGCTGGCTGGGTTGGGGGTGTGACACAAATAATACCGAATTTATAAAATTTATCGGTAAATAATTTAAAAATATTTAGATTTCCCAGATTTCTCCTTTGAAAATACCCTAACTTACAGCGTATTCTGTAAACTGCCTCATAAATGGTGACTGAAACCCCAGCACAATATCTTCTTTTGGGACTCCCGCAGCAACCAAATCAGCGGCAATATCATCTTCTGTACTATTCCACTGAAGCCAAATCTTTTTGCCTTTAATATCAATGTGGATTATACAGCTATGCACCCAATCCTGACCTTCCCAGCCTACATGAACGATTTGGTAATGGTCGCGTTCTGTATCAAAAATTTTCTCAACCTCTATATCCCCGTAAGCGGGTTTTTGCTTGCCGTATTCGGAAAGCATCTGCTGTACAATTTGACGGTATTGTGCTAGTTTTTCCATTTAGCAATTACCTCATGCTCTATATCATAAATAATCATCTTGACTTGATTTTCTTGCACCATTTCCTTTGGAAAATCAAGCTGAAAAAAAGTTTTGTAAGTTGTCAGAGGCACTGCTAAATATAAAATACGTTCTGGCTCTCTGCGTCTGAGTGCCCCTCGATAATTGATAAATTGACCTAATGCTGTATGAAATTCTGAGATTGCAGACGATCTCTCCAAAAAGCTTTTGACTTCCACAGCAATTTTTTCTCCTTCCCGTTCTGCTGCAATTAGCTTTTCTGCTGCTAAGTCAATTGACATATTTACACCACCCACACTAAATGATAATGGGTCGTGAGTTATCTGCCAACCGTCTTTTTGTAGAGCTTTTTTGACAACTTCATGGAATACATCTTTGGCAGACATATTTATTAATAATAATATTTGTTGCTTTCATACTACCTCGATACTAAGAGGCAGAGCCTCTAGATGTCCATTCCCACACAGAGCATGGGAACGAGACTCCGAGGTTTGTCTAATTCCTAACTCTCACCTTTGCTGCTAAATCCGCCGGCTTCATGTGTTCGTAATGCTCAAAGGGTTGGTGAATCCAAGGATTATCAGCTAAATAATCAACGTAGTAATCGGGAACGATCGCAGAACACGCTTTATACCAAAGTACAGCGGTGCGAATTTCCTCAATTGGGAATTCATCATTTTCCTTTAACCAAGGAATAGTCTCTTGCAGCGTTACACCTGAATCTACCAAATCATCTACTAAAAGAATCCGCGAACCTAACTCTTCAGTAGTCATGGTCATGTGACGGGAGAAGGTTAAATTGCCTCTTTCTTGCTTGCCAGAACCACTGTAAGATGATGCGGCTAATATTGCTAATGGCTGGTCGTATATACGGGAAATTATATCTCCTACCCGCAGTCCACCTCTAGCAAGACAGATAATCTGGTTAAATTCCCAACCTGATTGATAAATCTGAACAGCCAGTTGTTCAATTTTCTGGTGATAATCTGACCAAGAAACGTAAAGGTCTGGCATAACGAATATAATTTATAGCTAAAACTAGATGCAAACTCTTTATTTTAATACGATCGCAACATATTATGAATGATTCTGACGATAATGCTTATTCTCAACCTGCGGAAATTGAAAAGTTAGATATAAGCACTAAATTGGCTTTTGGTGCGGGGGATTTGGGGACAGCGATCGCAGCGATGATTAGCATTTCTTATTTATCGCCTTTTTTAACGGATGTAGCGGGCTTAAATCCTACTTTAGCGGGACAAACTCAGCTAGTGGGCAAAGTGTGGGATGCTGTCAACGATCCGATGGTGGGAGTGTTGAGCGATCGCACTCAAAGCAAGCAGGGAAGACGTTATCCTTGGATGATTTGGGGAGCCATTCCCTTTGGAATTTTCTTCTTTTTGCAGTGGATTGTACCACACTTTAGTAATAACGAAAATACTAATCAGTGGGGTTTATTTTGGTATTACACTGCGATTTCGATTTTATTTAATGCTTTTTATACAATTGTTAATTTACCATATACCGCCCTCACCGCAGAACTAACCCAAGACTACGACGAACGCACCAGTCTAAATAGTTTTCGCTTTTCCTTTTCCATTGGTGGTAGTATTCTTGCTTTAATGATCGGTTTAGTTATTTCTTTACTTGTTCCAAGCGATCGCCGTCAACAGTATCTTTTATTAGGAGCAATCTGTGCAATCATCTCAGTTTTACCCGTATACTGGTGTGTTTGGGGAACTAAAAAACGCTCTCAAGCTGTCGCCAAACTACACCCAGAAACTGAGCAAAGTGTTTCTCTACCCATATTTCAGCAACTGAAAATTGCTTTTACAAATCGTCCTTTCTTATTCGTAGTCGGTATTTATTTATGCTCTTGGTTAGCCGTGCAGCTGACTGCGGGGATTATACCTTATTATGTCACCAGTTGGATGCGTCTTCCCCAATGGCACATTAGCTTAGTACTTTTGGCGGTGCAAGGAACCGCTATGGCTATGCTATTTGTTTGGAATGCTGTTAGTCGGCGCTACGGCAAACAAGCTGTATACTTTATGGGAATGAGTTTGTGGCTTATCGCCCAAATTGGACTCTTTTTCGTACAACCTGGTCAAATTGCCTTGATGTACGTTTTAGCAGTCATGGCAGGTTTTGGAGTATCTACAGCTTATCTTGTTCCTTGGTCGATGTTACCTGATGTAATTGAACTCGATGAATTAAATACAGGACAACGACGGGAAGGCATTTTCTACAGTTTCATCGTATTTGTACAAAAAATCTGTTTAGGAATTGCTATTAACGTCATTTTACAAAGACTGGGAACAGCAGGATATCTTAAACCCACAACCGAAATTGCCATCCCAATCCAACCAAACTCAGTATTAGACGTTATTCGCTTTTCCATTGGTCCCATACCAGCGATCGCCTTAATTTGTGGCTTGGTTTTAGCTTATTTTTACCCACTTACCCGCGAAGTACACGCAGAAATTTTGCTCAAACTCAAACAACGTAAAGAGGGAGTGGGGAGTGGGGAGTAGGGAGTGGGCAACTTATAAAAGCACGTTAGTTATTTAGTCCGCGTAGGCGGACTTTGTTCGTATAGCCGCGATTTTAATCGTCGGGGTATAATAATAATTCATGACTAATTCATCCGTTACCAATCCTGAATATTGGGAACAGCGCTATCAAGAGAAAAGCGATCGCTGGGATATCAAACAAGCTGCACCACCCTTTGCAACTCTATTACAATCCACAACAGCACCCTCTCCCGGTCGCATTGCAGTGTTAGGATGCGGTAGAGGTTATGACGCTTTGCTATTTGCCGCACATCAATTTGAAGTTATCGGATTTGACTTTGCAGAATCAGCAATTACTGAGGCGATCGCTTTAGCTGAAGCTTCTCCAAGTTCCGCTAAATTTCTACAGCGAGACATCTTCGATTTAGCAGCAGAGTATGAAAATTATTTCGATTACGTACTAGAACATACTTGTTTTTGTGCGATCGAACCAGCACAGCGTCAAGCTTACGTGGAACTTGCAAAATTAATTTTAAAGCCGCAAGGACAACTAATTGGGTTATTTTTCACACATAATCGACCTGGTGGACCACCCTTTGGTATGACTCCAGATGAAATTCGCCAATACTTTGAGACAGATTTTCAAATTCATTCTTTGATACCAGTAACGAATTCTATAAGCGATCGTCAGGGAGAAGAACATCTAGGAGGATTTACGGTTGTCAAAAAATAAATATCAAGATTAAAACTCCATCCACTAAAGACGCGATGTTCCTCGCGTCTCTACTAAAGACGCGAGGAACATCGCGTCTCTACAACTCCCAACTCTTGACTATTGACCATTGACTATTGACTATTGACCATTGACTCCTTTTATATATTTACCAACAGGTACGGATAAACCTACCATCTAACCTATGCATTGATAGAGAAGAAATGTTACTTATAGTAAAGATAAGTAAAGAAACTTAAACTAAATGACAAATCTAAGCATAGAAGAAATTTCCAGTCAGTTAGAAAGCGATAATTTACGCGATCGCATGGTAGCACTTGCCAATTTGCGTCATGTATCCAATGAAGACGCAGTACCTTTAATTAAAAAGGTGTTAGATGACGAATCTCTGCAACTGCGATCGATGGCAGTATTTGCCTTGGGAGTTAAACCGACAGAAGAATGTTACTCTATTTTGATAAAAATTTTAGAATCTGACCCAGATTATGGTATACGCGCTGATGCCGCTGGTGCCTTAGGATATTTAGGTGATGTTAGAGCATTTGAGCCATTGTCACGAGCATTTTACGAAGATACCGATTGGCTAGTACGATTTAGTGCAGCGGTTTCTTTAGGTAATATTAAAGACCCCCGCGCTCATGATGTACTAATTCAAGCTTTGAAGAGTGAAGAAGTAGTAATACAACAAGCTGCGATCGCAGCATTGGGAGAAATCAAAGACATTAGCTCTGTAGATGATATCCTGCGCTTTGCCCAATCGGAAGATTGGTTAGTACGTCAGCGTCTGGCAGAAGCATTAGGCAATCTTCCCAGTGCCAAGACGGTTTCGGCTTTGAAATACCTAGAAAAAGACAACCATTCTCATGTTTCCGAAGCCGCAAGAATTTCCCTCAAACGA
Source organism: Nostocales cyanobacterium PMM_0081 (assembly GCA_949127805.1). Lineage (GTDB taxonomy): Bacteria > Cyanobacteriota > Cyanobacteriia > Cyanobacteriales > Nostocaceae > Hassallia. The sequence continues at coordinate 1,424 of CASBQC010000254.1, read as the reverse complement.
CTTGAACAAGCAAGTTGATATAATCAGCATTCAACTTGCTTGCTTTAGCTAGGGAATTTACCACACTCTACTTTAGTACAGACGTTCCACCGGAACGTCTCTACCCAACTCCCCAATCCTAACTCCTAATTCCTAACTCCTAACTCCCCACTCCCTTTTAATCATCGCCTCCTGCTATTTTTTAATAAGTGGGATTTTTCGCATTTTGATGAAAGGTAATTTCATTTATGAATATTCAAGAATTTTTTGAATTGAGTGCTGGTAAATGGTTTTCTCATCGTACCAGTCACCACTTGGCTTTCAAGCAATCTGAAGACGGCAAATCAGATATTGTGATTGAGACGCTAGCAGCAGATCATCCAGAAGTAGTGAAATTGTGTCAACAATATGAAATCGACCCAATACTTGCTTCTTGTGGTGCCAGAGTTACCTGGAATGGGACAATGGAATGGGATGAAGAAAAACACACTGGTTCAACAGTGTTGGCTACTATCCCCAATCAAGATAATCCCAATGAAGGTAAATTACTGCGAGAAATGGGCTATGCGGAGAAAGCTCCAGTCGCCGGCAGTTATAAAATGGGTAGTGATGATGCCTTGACTTTGATCACAGAATATGAAACTATGTGGTCTGAAGAACGTTTGTGGTTTGCTAGTCCTAATTTACGGATGCGGGTGAGTGTCCTGAAGCGTTTTGGTGGCTTTAGTATGGCTTCGTTCACTTCTGAGATTCGTATGGGTGTCACTGCCGCAGCAGCAAAAGTATCTGAAGCTGCTAACTCAGTGTCAAGTTAGTTTTGTTACCTAAAAGCCCCCCGTTTTCGGGGGGTAAGGGAAAAATACCACCTCTTCCTGCGTTTTAAGGACTTCAGTCCTTAAAACCTTTGAGATGAGCGGTAAACCGCTCACTACGAATTTACATTTCATTTCACCGAGTTATATTATGTCCGTTTAATTGACATTAATAAAAAAATCCGAAATCCTTGTAGAGAAGTAGCAATGCTACGTCTTTACATTGTAAGTAATTTCCTGAACATGATATTATATTATGTCCGTTTAATTGACATTAATAAAAAAATCCGAAATCCTTGTAGAGACGTAGCAATGCTACGTCTTTACATCATATGTAATCTACCGGACATGATATTACTTATTTAATCAACTCCTAGCGTAGTCTTTTTAAATCCTTTGCTTTTTGGTCTGCTAGCTTCCTGGGAATTTGTGAAGCGATTTTCCAGATTTGAAATTACTTGAATTAAATTTTCAATTTGAGTTTTGACAGTTTCAAATCCCTGTAATTTCTCAACTAGGGTTTGTAACTTCTCTAGTTGTATATCTGTGTTCCCCTGCACTAACTCAGTAATGCTTGCTTTCAGGTGATTTTCTAAATTTGAAGTTCCTTGAATCAGACTTTCAACTTGATTG
>CASBQC010000253.1 GCA_949127805.1 Nostocales cyanobacterium PMM_0081 | reverse complement strand
GGGGGGGATGGGGGGAAAGAAGAATTATTCTTTTTGTCCCCTTGTCTCCTTGTCTCCCTTGTCCCCATTTCCAGCTAGTTTTTATCTGTCGAATGAGCCAATTTATCTTCTGTGGGCACGACTAAAACTTTATCAACACGGTTGCCATCCATATCCATCACCTCAAAACGCATACCCTGCCATTGAAAATGATCCGCAGCGGCAGGGATACGTCCTAAATGGGTGATGACAAAACCACCTAATGTTTGATAGCTACCGCGTTCGTCAAACTGTAACTCTTCCATCTCGAAAAGTTCTAAAAACTCATCTACAGGCAACATCCCATCCAATAACCAGGAACCATCCTCTCGTTGTACCGCTTGGGGATTTTCCTGATCGTCAGATGAAGCAACATCACCTACTATTTCGCTCATAATATCGTTGAGTGTGACTAATCCCTGAATTACACCGTATTCATCAACTACCAAAGCCATGTGAGTTATTGTTTCTTTGAATAACTCCAAAACTTTTAAACCATGAGTGCTTTCTGGCACAAATACGGGCTGTCGCAATCCCACGGTTAAATCTAGTTCTTGATTAGAGAAACTTCGAGCTAACAAGTCTGTGACGGGTATAACACCGAGTACATTGTCAAGTCCAGCCTGACAAACTGGATATCGGGAATAGCCACTATCGGTAATCTTGTGGCGGTTTTCTTCGGGCAAGTCTTCTAAGTCCAGCCAGACAATATCCGGACGAGGTGTCATAAAAGAACTGACGGGGCGATCGCCTAAGCGAAATACTCGCTCCAACATATCTTGTTCTGCTTCCTCAAAGGTTCCCTCTTCCGTCCCTTGCTCGATTAAGACTCTAATTTCTTCTTCTGTAACTTGTGGCTCTGTAGACGGTCTGACACCCAGTAACCGCAATACTGTATCCGTAGAAGCATTTAGTAAATAAACCACAGGCGAGCCTATTCTGGCTAATAATTGCATAGGTAGAGCAACTACAGTCGCGATTGGTTCTGGGTGGTTTAATGCCAGCCGCTTAGGTACTAATTCGCCAATAATCAGTGTCAGATAAGTAATAATTAAAATTGCTATGCCTTTTGCAAAGTGTTCCTTATACTGTTCCGGCAAAGCGATAAAATCTAAGATAGGTGTTATTCTCTTAGCGATCGTCTCTTCACCGTAAGCACCGGATAAAATACTCAGGAGTGTGATCACGACCTGGACGATCGCTAAAAACTGATTTGGGGAAGATGCTAGTTCCAAAGCAGCACGGGCTTTGAGATCACCTCGTTCCGCAAGTTGCTGCAAGCGCACCTTGCGTGATGAGACAACTGCCAACTCCGACATGACAAATACACCGTTGGCGAAAATCAGTAAGAGAATAATTAGAATTTCTATAGTTGGAGACATTCCTTGAATTGCCGATTTCTTGGCTAACTGCGCTCTTACTTTATTAGTATCTAGTATCGAAGGTGTTCCAATAATAAAAGAATCAATCGAGCAGAAAAACTGCTGTATTAGTGATTGCGGGTAGAACACTGTTCGTATCTTAGCGATTAGTCAATGGTTATTGTACTGGAGACTAATGATTCTCAAGCAAGAGTACTATCCCTCTTGACACTTTTAAAATAGTTGAGTTAGGCGCTGTACGCCTGCGATCTGTAACGACTTACATCTATAGTAGAACTTATGGCATTTTCTTCCATTGTGCGTGCATTAGGGCGATCGCCTCTCACCACTGAACTGGTTTCTAAGTTAAATCGACAACGTAATCTACGCTTAAGTGGCATTTCCCGCTTACCTAAGGGGTTTATCACTTCGGCTTTAGCCCAAACTGATAAACAAAATTTGTTAGTGGTGTGTGCCACTCTGGAAGAAGCTGGACGCGCTTATGCTCAGTTAGAGGCTATGGGATGGGAAACGGTACATTTTTACCCTACCTCTGAAGCGTCCCCTTACGAACCATTTGACCCGGAAAGGGAAATGACTTGGGGACAAATGCAGGTTTTGGCAGATTTGGTTAATGGTCAAGGGTCAACGGTCAAGAGTCAAGAGTCAACGGTCAATGGTCAATTTTCAACGGTCAATGGTCAATTTTCAACGGTCAATGGTCAAGAGTTAAGGGTTGATCGCAAAGAAAAAGTAGCGATTGTAGCGACGGAGAGAGCGTTGCAACCTCATCTGCCACCCCCATTCGCTTTTAAACCTTTCTGTCTGACTCTCAAGCGGGGGATGGAATTTGATTCAGTGCGATTCGGTGAAAAATTAGCTACTTTGGGATACGAACGAGTGCCGATGGTAGAAATGGAAGGTCAATGGAGTCGGCGGGGTGATATTGTTGATGTGTTTCCAGTTTCCTCGGAATTGCCAGTCAGATTAGAATGGTTTGGTGACGAAATTGAGCAAATACGCGAATTTGACCCTTCAACTCAACGTTCTGCTCTTGACAAAATTGACCAGTTAATTCTAACTCCTACTAGCTTTGCTCCGATTGTGATGGCAGCACTCAAAGATCGTGCGGAGTTGGAATTTGATTCAGATGTATTAGAAGGTAGTCGTCGCTTTTTGGGTTTAGCTTTTGATAAACCGGCTTCTTTGCTAGATTATTTACCCGAAAATACTTTAATTGCCATTGATGAACCAGAACAGTGTCATGCTCATAGCGATCGCTGGGTAGAAAATGCTGAGGAACAATGGGGATTGGGTAGTGGGCAATGGGTAATGGAGAATGAGGAAGAATCTCCTGTACAGACGTTCCAATGGAACGACTCTACTGCGCCAATAATACCGAAAATTCATCGTTCTTTTGATGATTCTCTGGCAGATGCGGCAAAATTTAAAACATTATATCTATCGGAACTGGTAGAAGAAAATAGCGGTATTAATCTTGCTAGTAGAGCTGTTCCCGTTACACCGCATCAATTTGCCAAACTTGCGGAAACTCTCCGCGCTGAACGCGATCGCAATTTTTCTGTCTGGCTAATTTCGGCTCAACCAAGTCGTTCTGTGTCTCTTTTGCAAGAACACGATTGTCCAGCACAATTTATTCCTAATCCCCGCGATTATTTTGCGATCGACAAGCTACAAATTAATCACACACCGATCGCTTTAAAATATTCTGGTTTGGCAGAGTTGGAAGGCTTTATTCTGCCGACATTCCGGATGGTTGTTGTCACAGATCGGGAGTTTTTTGGACAACATTCTCTAGCTAGTCCCAGTTATATCCGCAAGCGTCGCAAAGCTGCTTCTAAGCAAGTTGACCCTCAAAAGCTGCGTCCTGGTGATTATGTAGTTCACAGAAATCATGGTGTGGGTAAATTTGTCAAGTTGGAAAGTTTGACGATTAATCACGAAACTCGTGATTATCTGGTGGTGCAGTATGCTGACGGGTTGTTAAGAGTTGCGGCAGATCAAGTTGGTGCTTTATCTCGGTTACGCAGTAGTGGGGATAAAGCACCAGAACTCAACAAGATGACTGGGAAAGCTTGGGAAAATACTAAGAATAGAGTCCGCAAAGCCATCAGAAAATTGGCAGTGGACTTGTTGAAGTTGTATGCAGCGCGATCGCAACAACATGGTTTTACTTATCCACCAGATATGCCGTGGCAAGAGGAATTAGAAGATTCTTTTCCTTACCAACCGACAACGGATCAACTCAAAGCAGTGCAGGATGTGAAGCGGGATATGGAAAGCGATCGACCAATGGATCGTTTGATTTGTGGTGATGTCGGTTTTGGCAAAACTGAAGTGGCAATTCGCGCTGTTTTTAAAGCTGTCACCGCAGGGAAGCAAGTTGCACTCCTCGCACCAACAACAATTTTGACTCAGCAACATTATCACACTTTGAAAGAGCGCTTTGCTCCCTATCCGATGAATGTTGGTTTACTCAACCGTTTTCGCAGTGCTGAAGAACGTCGGGAAATTCAAAAACGATTAGCAACGGGTGAATTAGATGTAGTTGTCGGCACACACCAACTTTTAGGTAAAGGTGTGATATTCCGAGATTTAGGACTTTTGGTGGTGGATGAAGAACAGCGGTTTGGGGTGAATCAGAAGGAGAAAATTAAAAGCCTGAAAACTCAAGTTGATGTGCTGACTCTTTCTGCAACTCCGATTCCCCGTACTTTATATATGTCCTTGTCGGGAATTCGGGAAATGAGTTTAATTACTACACCACCACCATCGAGGCGCCCAATTCAAACTCATCTTTCACCGCTAAATTCCGAAAGCATCCGTACAGCTATACGTCAAGAATTAGACAGAGGAGGACAGATATTTTATGTAGTTCCACGGGTGGAAGGAATTGAAGAAACGGCAACGAAATTGCGAGAAATGCTACCGGGGGCAAGATTGGCGATCGCTCACGGTCAAATGGATGAAAGCGAGTTAGAATCAACCATGCTCACTTTCGGCAACGGTGATGCTGATATCTTGCTTTGCACAACAATTATTGAATCTGGTTTGGATATTCCGCGAGTCAACACCATCTTAATTGAAGATGCTCATCGCTTTGGTTTAGCGCAATTATACCAGTTGCGGGGACGGGTAGGACGTGCAGGAATACAAGCTCATGCTTGGTTATTTTACCCGAAACAGCGAGAATTATCTGATGCTGCTCGCCAGCGTTTGCGAGCGATTCAGGAATTCACGCAATTGGGTTCTGGTTATCAATTGGCAATGCGGGATATGGAAATTAGGGGTGTGGGTAGCTTGCTAGGTGCAGAACAATCTGGTCAAATGGAAGCGATCGGCTTTGATTTGTATATGGAAATGCTCGAAGAAGCGATTCGAGAAATTCGCGGACAGGAAATTCCTAAAGTTGATGATACTCAAATTGACCTGAATTTGACAGCATTCATTCCTGCTGATTATATCCCCGATTTGGATCAAAAAATGAGTGCTTATCGTGCGGTAGCAGCAGCGAAAGGTAAACAAGAATTATCAATGATTGCTGCCGAATGGAGCGATCGCTTTGGTACAATTCCCAAGAGCGCAAATCAACTGTTGCGAGTGATGGAATTGAAACAGCTAGCGAAAAATCTCGGATTTAGCCGCATTAAACCCGAAGCTAAACAGCATATCGTTTTAGAAACCCCGATGGAGGAACCTGCTTGGAATTTATTAGCAGCGAATTTATCAGACTCAATGCGATCGCGCTTTGTTTTCTCACCTGGTAAAGTCACCGTGCGTGGTTTAGCAGTTCTCAAAGCAGATCAACAGTTGCAAAATCTCATTGACGCTTTCGCGAAAATGCAAGGCGCCCTTCCCGAAGCTGCTTAGTGCCGCATTTGGCTTTTTTCCTAGCGAATCCTCTTAAAAAAACTCTGCGTCACTCTGCGCTTCCCTCCGCGTTCCTTTGCGTTAAAAAACGCTACAAACTTATGCGATCGCTGTACTTAGAAGTACATGCGTAAAACCCAAAATAATGTTTTTCTCAGTTGAGTAGGTATTATCTACCTACTCTGCTACAAAGCAAATTC
>CASBQC010000252.1 GCA_949127805.1 Nostocales cyanobacterium PMM_0081 | reverse complement strand
TCAAGCATTTGATTCCAAAAATTTATTATTCGGTGAAAGATTTATTTTATTGACCGTATAATAAGTAATGCTTGCCTCGGTTTAAAACCGATAAAACATCGATAGCGAAAACTTTGGCAACAAAAGACGCAGCCAATTGAGCCAGTAAATCGTGATGTTGTTTAGGAAATTATAGGAGGTTAAGTTGCTCGGTATTTAACTAAAGTATTCTCAAAAAAATTGTGTAGAGTCCAAACACAGTTAACTGATAACAGTGAGATTACAGATGCAGTTGCTGTTGAAACAAGTCGTAATAAATACCGTTAATTGCCATTAATTCTTGATGAGTGCCCTGCTCAACAAGGATACCTCGGTCTAAGACAAGTATGCAGTCAGCATTGCGAACGATACCGAGATGATGAGCGACGATAAAAGTGGTGCGATTCAACCGGGCTAAATTTTGTTGAAATTGGCGTTGTGATGCATCTAGAGAGGTAATGGCTTCATCTAAAATCAAAATTCGAGGGTTCCTGACAAGTGCGCGAGCGATCGCTATTTTTTTCTTCTGTTCATCACACAGCATCAAACCTTGTCCCACTTGGGTGTTGTAACCGTCGTGCAGCGCTTCGATAAAGGTGTGTGCTTCGGCTAACTTGGCAGCAGCGATCGCACTCTCAAGACTAAACTGCGAGTCAAAGAGGGTAATGTTTTCCCAAATCGTTCCCGAAAACAAGTAACACTCTTGCGGTGCTACACCTAACTGACTTCGCAACGATTGAAGAGAAACATCAGCAATATTATGTCCATCAATCAAAATCCGTCCCCCGCTTGCAGGATATAAACCAGCCAGCAAATTCACTAAAGTACTTTTACCCGCACCGCTAGCACCAACAATGCCAATGGTCTGTCGGGGTTTCACCTTAAAAGAAATATTTTGCAGGATGTGCCGTCCGGAGTGGTTGTAACTAAAAGAAACATTCTCAAAAATCACCTCCCCGTCAATCGGGGGCAGCACTGATAGCGGTTTTTGGGGATTTTCTTCAGGTGCACAACCAAAGACATCATTCAGCCTTTCTATGGAAATCAGCACTTCTTGGAACTCATCCCACACCCCCACCAAAGCCAAAACCGGGTTGAGGACATTAGCGTATGCGATGTTAAAAGCGACAAACTGACCAATCGTCATTTGCTCGCTCATTACCAAAGTCGCTCCACACCACAATACTGCCGTAGTACCGAGGTGATTTCCCAAATTGCTAATTAGTTGCAAGTTGTTAGCTAGTTTCTGCCCCTGAAACCGCACTTTCAACATATCCGTAAAGCGTTTTTGCCAACGCGAACTGATTTCGTGTTCAGCTGCTGCGCTTTTTACGGTGGTAATACCCGCGATCGCTTCAAATAAAGATGAATTTTGTGCCGTCGCTGAGTTGGCAATTTCTCGCGAGACTCGATTGATAAATGGATTTGCCGCTAAATTCAAAATTGCGATCGCTAAAATAAACAGCGAAACCAGCAATGTCAGCGGCAAGTTGTAATAAGTCATCAATCCGATGTAGACAAAAACGCATAGTCCGTTTATAATTGCACTGACGGCGTGACGCGTGAAAAACTGTTGAATTTTACGGTTTTCCTCAACATGGCTGATTATGTCTTCGACTTGGCGAGAAGCGAAAAACTGCATTGGCAACTTAAGCGCGTGGTAAATAAAATTGCCAATTAAAGTCAGGTCGATTTGGTTAGCAAAATAGTCTAGAAAATGTTGGCGCAGTGCAGAAAACGCCACACGCAAGATGCCAAAAAAAAGAAAGCTGCCGATAAACACATTTAATGTGACGGTGCTTTGAAACGGCATCATGTCGAGAAACAACTGAGCAAATAAACAAGTTACCAGCCCAAAAATTGGTAGCAACACTGAAGTGAGAATGATTGTCTTCAAGATGTGGCGATAATCCCACAATGACTGCAAATACCGCTCTAAGGAGATTTTTTCGCTTTCAACTGCCTGCAAGCGAACGCTTGGATGCAACAGCACGGCATATTCTGTCCAGCCAGCTGCGAATTCTTGGCGGGAAAGCGATCGCTTACCGATCGCCGGATCGGAAATTATGACGCGATCGCCTTTAATTTGCCAAACAACTACGTAGTGAATATTTTGCCAGTGGGCAATCCAAGGGTTAGTTTGCCATTCCAGCTTACTCAAAGAAGCCCGCACCGTTAGCGTATCATATCCCAAGGTTTCTGCTGCTGCCGCTAAATCCCAAAGGGATGCACCGGTTTTGTCTACTTGTGCTAAGTTCTGCAAAGTGTTTAAACTGAAGCTTTTACCCCAGTATTGGCTAACCATTGCCAAACACGCTGCACCACAATCTGAAGAACTCTGCTGTTGAATAAACGGATAGCGACACCATAAGGAAGCGATTGACCAAGGTGGGTTTCCTTGGGGAAAGTCAATTTCTGGTGTCTCTAATTCTAAGTTGCTAGAAGACACCAATAAAGGAAATGTCTTCGTCTCAAGGTGTTCTTCTTCGATTTGGTGGTGATTTGTTGTGCCAGTTTGAAGAACTGGCTGCGGGTTGGGGAATTGGGATGCGATCGCTTTTGCCGATTCCCAATTTTCTCCAGGCAGGTGGTATATTAATAGATCGCTTTGGGCAATCCAGGTTGGTAGCGTCATCGCATATCCCCAGCTTTCTCCCACAATTGGTGGCTGAGTGTGTGATAAACTGCGAATCTTTCCACTTACAAGCCAAAAGCGACCTTGGTCAGGTAGAATTGTATCAATCAAAGATTCGCCAGCATTTATCTTGATTTGTTTAAAGTTGGGTAAGATTTTTTGTAGTTTAAGGCTTGTTTGAGAGCGAAATTCTGTATAGGTCTTTAAGAAAATCAGCGTTTGTCGCTCAGAAGTTGTCTCCTGTAAATAATCTTTAAGATTAGGGATTTCACTCAACCACGGCTTCAAGTCATTTAATGTAATATAAGCAATCAAACCCGCACTTGATGCGATCGCTCGATATTGTAAAGATTGATGAATAAAGAAATCGTCCGCACCAAAAATTTGCTCTGATCCAAGCAACTGAGTTGACACTTCCCGTCCTAGAGTTGGGTCAAACCCTAGCAATCGAACTTTCCCAGTGCAAACTAAGTAAACAACATTACGGCTATCTTCATCTGCCAAGATACCGCAATTAGTCAAATCGTCACCTAGTTGAAACTCAAAAATTTTCCAAAAAGAGCTAAACTCGGATGCTAGGTTTGTATTAAGAGCAACTAACCTCAACAATCCGAGGATAGCCGCATTGAGAGTGGGATGCTGATTGCTGGTATATTTCAGCTGTCCCTGAACTCTTAACGACGAAAAGGAGTTCATGGCTTAATCTTCAATGTTTTAGTAAGCTTTTTAACTTTGGGGTAGCGTGCAATTATAGCACCAAAAAAACTGGCAATTCTTAAAACAATTGGGTTTAGCTTTATTCCAATAGCCTCTGGAAAACGCAATTTATTGTGTTTTTAATCACTAATTGCTTCCTTATCATTCTTCAGTGGCTTTTCTTGAAGAAAGTGTATTAAATCAAACATGTGTTTGCTAAACCCAATTATTTGTTCCACCAGTGTATTAATTGTCCTTATTATGCATTGTTATAAAGTTTGGCGTATCCCCCTCAATCACCTTGTCATACTTTATCAAAATTTTACTTATCCTTAAAACTCAATTTAGGAACATAATCATCAAGCAAATAACTGCGATAACTTGTCCTATTGTAGTT
>CASBQC010000251.1 GCA_949127805.1 Nostocales cyanobacterium PMM_0081 | reverse complement strand
GGCTTCTCGTTACCAAAATTTTTTAAGAGTCAAATTCTCGTCAAACCGATAGCCCACCTGGGATTTAAATCCCAGGCTAACAGCCTAAGTCGTCTCAAGACGACTGATAAATTCCGGATTTACAATCAGCTTTGTTTTTCAAGGTCAATATGTCATTTCACTGAGAGAAACTTGAACCAAAAACCAGTTTCTGGGGGTGTTTTGCCTAAATTATGAAATTATTTGAGTCTACTAAAGTAGACTTGTACTATTAGCCTGAGAATTTATTCTCAGGTGGGATAGCCACGCATTGCGAGGGTTTTGAAATATGTTAGTGATGACAAGCCCTCTTTAGGGTGTGGCTTTGAACTTCTACATCGTCCTCACTAAACATGATAATTTCAAATCTAAATCTATAGCCAGACCATTTGATACTGGGTAGTCTATCTACAAAATTCTGAAAATTTTTCTATTAACATCTGACTTGACAGGTTTGTTTAAGACTTTTTTCAAAGCCAACCGCGTAAACGATAGACAAAAGTACCAACGTACTCTTTTACAGCGCTGGTAAATTGCTCTAAATTGCCACTATCGGGAAACAAATTTAAAATAGCGGCTTTGGGGGTGTTGGTGAGTTCTTGCATTTCGCCTTGACTGATGAGAAAATCAGTAGGTGCAGGAATAACATCAATTCCTTCACGCTTAAAAATAAGTAGCGATCGCGGCATATGCATTGCCGAAGTAACTAACAATACCCGACGAATACCACGATCCGCGAGAATTTTCCGGACATTCACGGCATTTTCATGAGTATTGAGAGAGTCAGGTTCTTGAACAATTGCCTCTGTTGGTATACCAATAGAAGTAAGAATTGTTGCCATATCCGCTGACTCTGGGGAACCGCTGCCGCGCCAATCGATACGACCACCACTAAGAATGATGATGGGGGCTTTTTTTTGCCGGTAAAGTTGAGCCGCGTAAATAACGCGATCGCCTGCTTCATTTAAATCTACACTTGGACGTGGCGGAGTCGCTGATTTAGTTGCACCACCCAAAACCACAATTGCTTCTGTAGAAGGAATTTCTGCCAGTGGGAGATTTTGCCATTCAAGCGATCGCACTAAAGAGTGAGAAACCCAAGCATTACCAGAAACTAGTAATACAGTTAATGCGAGTGCGATCGCCATAGCTGCCACACGCGGTCGTTTCCACAACATAACAAGTGAAAACAGCAAAAAAAGGCAAGCTAACCCTAGCGGGTAAAAAAACAGCGGTAATAACTTAGAAAGATATAAAAACATAACGGTTAGTTAATAGTTGATAGTGGTTAGTTGATAGTGGTTAGTTGATAGTTGATAGTAGATAGTTGATAGTTGATAGTGGTTAGTTGATAACTGTTAACGGTCAACCAACAACGCTCCATCCAACAACGCTCCACGCAACAACGCTCCAACTAACAACGCTCCAACTAACAACTAACCAATTCCGCTACCTTTCCCAAAACTTAAAATTGAAACCTTCACGAGAGCGACGGTAACGACGAGTGGGTCTTCGTTTCCGTTTGATTGCCCTTTCGTTGAGGAGTTCTCCTTGCTCGTCTTCTGCCCCTTCAGCAGCTAATTGAGTCCTAGTTTCTTCTGAGGTTTCCCACCAAGCAATAATCCAACCCCCCCCGAAACCGGCTAATGCACTCAACAAAACACTCATCGGTGCTGGATATCCCAAAACCAGAAAGCCCAGCAAGAAAAATAACCAGTATTTGAGTCCGGCATCAATACCTTCAGCTGAACCTAAAGTAGGGGCTTGAGGACTGGTTCTGGTAGCCGTTGTCAAGCCACCTAAGGCTATACCGCCCAATATACCCAAGAAGATACTTAGGGATGCTGGTGCGCCCGTCATGGTAAATATGAGTGTTAAAAATAACCCAAAGACGAGTTGAGAAAAGAAAGCTTGAGAGATGGTAATCAGACCGCCGAAGTCGTTCTTTTTTGGTGCCATAAGGTTAAAACTATTGGCGAATTACTTCTTTTAATTGTGCCTGTTGTGGTTGAGTTGTATCCAAAATTTTCAGGTAGGGTTTTTCTTCTTCGGTGAAGGGTTCAGCCGAGTTAAGTTGTGATTGTAATAAATCAACTGTGGCATCGGCAATATCACCAGTGCGATCGCGCAACCGTTGTTGCAAAACTTCTGTCGGTGCTGTGCATTGGATAATTTGCAAAGGAAGTTGGTGTTTATTAGCTTGAGCGATCGCTTCTTTTCTCAACTTCTCTTTATCATATTTGGCATCCAAAATCACCGTATAACCTTGATTTGCTAGTGTAATTCCTAGTTCTAGCAAGCGTGCATAAGTTTTCTCGGTCATCTCAGGTGTATATAAATCATCACCACCACGCTCTAAAAGTGGAATTCCCGCCAAATGTTTCCGCACCGCATCCGAACGAATGAGAATTGCCCCTAGCTGACGCGATAATAACCGCGCTGTGGTACTTTTACCAGAACCCGACAACCCCGACATCAATATCAATTTTCCTTGACGGGGTTTAGTGTAATCCCAAGCCAGTTTATAATACTCAGATGCGGTTTTTGCTGCCTCTTCCTTAACTGTTGCGGGAACACCTGGATCGTCTAATAAAAATGATGTCACCTTTGCCCTGACATACGCTTGACGGCTGAGATATAAAGGTAGCACCTGCAAACCTTCCCAATCACCTGTTTGCTCGATATAAACATTCAGAAATGCATTACCCAATTGTGGGCTATGTCGCGCTTCTAAATCCATCACCGTAAACGCCACATCATACATCACATCGACAAAGCGAAACGGTTCATTAAACTCGATGCAGTCAAACAGCAAAATTTCATCTTGCCACAAAGCAATATTTCGCAAGTGCGAATCTCCGTGACATTCACGAATGAAGTTATTAGCGATGCGACTTTTAAATAATTCTGTGCGATCGCTAAAAAACTTATCTGTATACTGCTTTGTTTCGTCAAACTGCTTCTGTGTCTGAGGACCACCGATATATTTTTCCGTTTGCTGGTAATTCTCGTCAAACGCTTCTCTAACTTGAGCAACTTCACCAAAAGTGCGAATGCGATCGCTAGTTTCAGTTTTCGCGTGATATTGAGCTACAACTTGTCCCAAGTTTTCCAAATCTGCTTCATTCAACTTACCCTGTTCAAATAAAGCGCTAAATAAAGTCTCTTGAGGGAATTGCTGCATTTTCAACACATATTCTACAGCTTCTCCCGTTCCCCCCAGATGATATTGATTATCCGTCAAAGTTATAGGCAAAACTTCTAAATACAGTTCTGCTGCACCCCGCTGATTTAACCGCAACTCTTCATTGCAAAAATGCTGCCGTTTTTCCAAAGTTGAAAAGTCTAAAAAGCCAAAATTCATCGGCTTTTTCACTTTATAAGCATAATCACCAGTTAGCAGCACATAAGAAATGTGCGTTTGAATCAATTGAATTGGTTCTGTAACTGCATGGGAATAAAATCCAGGCTGCAACATCTGCTCAATTAAAGCTGGAAAAGAAACTGTCATCTTTTTTTAGCGTCCTTAGCGACTTGGCAATTTAAACACAAAAAAACCAGGAGTTATATACAGTTTCAGTTAAACACTTTATATACAGTTGATAATTGGTAATTGGTAATTGGTAATTGGTAATAACAAAAAACTATTACCCATTACCGATTATTTATTACCGACCTCACTGATAATACAAGTGTTCAAACGAACCTGATATTAGTCCCTGGTATTATAGACAATTATTATATACTTCAGCTTGCTTGAGACTGGGTTCCAGTGTCTGTAGAATCGGTTTCACCCGATACTTGTGGTGGTAAAACGCTGACAACAAGTTGCTCTGGTTCACCTAAAGCTGTCACACCTTGGGGCAATGATAGCTGATGGATCTGCAAGCTGTCGCCAACTTTCATGTCAGAAACATCAACTTCGATTGCCTCTGGGATGTTTTCTGGATCGCAACTTACTTGCAATTGGTTAAACACGGTGTCTAACATACCACCTTCTTGTTTAACACCGATCGCTTCTCCAACAAACCGTAGTGGTACTTCTACAGTAGTCGGACCGTGACCTGCCACCGCAAAAAAGCTGAGGTGGAAGGGGGTGCGTTTTGCTGGATGAATCTGAACTTCCCGCAGAAGGGTTTTGCCCTGCCAAGAAATATCAGTAACCTTTAAATCAATTAAAGTGTTGTTGACTGAACCTTTTTTCAGCAAGCGCTCAACGGTTTTGGCATCAATAGTCAAAGCAATAGACTCTGTACCTTTGTGACCGTATAAATTCGCAGGAATTAGCCCAGAACGGCGCAAAGCCTTTGGCTTGCTACCTTCTGGGCGCTTTTGACATTCAATTGTGAGATCCATACAAGTAGTTGATTGTTAGTTGTCAAGGGTCAAGGGTCAAGGGTCAAGGGTCAAGGGTCAAGGGTCAATGGTCAATGGTCAAGGGTCACTATTTTGACTTTTGACTTTTGACTTTTGACCATTGACTCTTGACTTAACTTAGGCACTTAGCAAAGTGGTTGGTGTGCCGCTGGGGTGCAATAAGCCGCGTTTGGGACCGTGAATTGGGTCTTCTACGATGATAGTTTGATCGCGGCTGGCTCCGAGGGAGACGATCGCGATGGGGACTTGGATTAATTCTGCTAAGAATTTTAGATAGTCCAGTGCGGCAACTGGCAAGTCTTCGAGAGTGCGGCAGTCACTTGTTGACACTTGCCATCCCGGCATTGTTTTATAAATTGGGCGACAGCGTGCAAATTGACGGGCACTAGATGGAAAGTTATCGCAACGTTCACCATCTATTTCATAAGCGACACAAACTTTGATTTCCTCTAGTTCATCAAGGACATCGAGTTTGGTAATCGCCACACAGTCCATACCGTTAATTCTAGCAGCGTAGCGACCGATAACAGCATCAAACCAACCGCAGCGACGTTTGCGTCCGGTGGTTGTGCCAAATTCGGCACCGCGATCGCATAACAATTCTCCCACTTTTCCGTCTAGTTCGGTGGGGAATGGTCCTTCTCCTACTCTGGTGGTATACGCTTTCGATACCCCAATTACCCGGTCTATCATTGTCGGTCCTAACCCTGTACCAACGCAAGCCCCGCCGGCTACAGGGTTCGAGGATGTTACATAAGGATAAGTTCCATGATCTAAGTCGAGAAGCGTACCTTGCGCTCCTTCAAACAAAATATTGCGCCGTCGCAGCACCGCATCGTATATTTTTAATGAGGTATCAACTACGTAAGGTCGCAACCGTTCTGCATACCCCAAATACTGCTCTATCACCTCTTGGGTATTCAAAGGCGGCAAGTTATAAAGCTTTTCCAGAATGACGTTTTTATAATTAATCGTCCACTCCAACTGTTCGCGCAACCCGATTGGGTCCATCAAATCTAACATTCTGATACCAATACGCTCAGATTTGTCAGCATAAGTTGGACCAATACCCCTACCTGTTGTGCCGATTTTTTGATTTCCCCGTCGTTCTTCCGATGCGGAGTCAATCAATCTATGGTAAGGCATCGTCACATGAGCCGTCTCAGAAATCAGCAGATTGCGAGTGGATATATTTAGTTTTTCAAGTTGATCCAGTTCTTCGATGAGAATCTGTGGATCGATTACCGTTCCGCAGCCAATTATGCACTCGGTATCTGGATACAAAATACCAGAGGGAATTAAGTGCAATATAAAGGTTTGATTGTTAACTACAATCGTGTGTCCAGCATTCACACCCCCTTGGTAACGTACAACGACGTTTGCGGAGCGGCTGAGTAAATCTGTTATTTTACCTTTTCCTTCATCGCCCCACTGGGCGCCTATGACAATGACGTTAGCCAAGCGTTTATTAAAGAACTAAAGTTTTCACAAACTCTAATTATCAACAGATTATGTGACTAATGTCAAGGTTATTCAATCGCACTTTCCGAGAAATTGACTGATTCGTTGAGAGCAACTACAAGGGATTTATCAGTAATCAGCGATTAATTATGAGTTTCATCTTAATTTTTGTAAAATTCTCAACTAAAGTTAGTTTATAATTACTGATAACTATTAATTTATATTAAAATTGTCAGGCTGTTATCTGGCAGTCTATGTATCAAAAATCGTCAAAATAAATTACCGCTCGATTATGTTAGTGATCAAAAATTAAAAGAATATTTTATTCTATTAAATCGATCAACAATAATCAAACAAGTGATGCCCAATACATCAGCACTTT
>CASBQC010000250.1 GCA_949127805.1 Nostocales cyanobacterium PMM_0081 | reverse complement strand
TGATATTACCTAGTCGCTAATCCCCAGTAAAGAGTCCAAGCTCAAGAGCGTCCCTATTTTTGCATTAAGAGAGCTTGAAGTTGTGCCTGAGCTTTGTGCAGAGATTCATACCATTCTCTTTCAGGATTGCTATCGGCGACAATTCCCGCACCAACTTGTCCCCAAACGGTGTTGAGGGATGGGGGGGATGAGGGAGTTAGCAAGAGGGTGCGGATCAAGATATTTAAGTCTAGGTTTCCGCGCCAATCGTGCATAGCCACAGGAACCGTAGAATAGATTGCGACGTAGGGGTTCTAGTTCTTCAATAATTTCCATGCAGCGAACTTTAGGACAGCCTGTAATTGTACCACCAGGAAAGAGGGCGCGAATCAAATCAATGGGGGTGCGATCGCTTTTATTTGGGTAAGGGCTTTCAAGTAAAGTGGCGATTCCCGAATCGTTCTGATAAAATAAACTAGCGAAAATATGGGAACCTGTGCGATTTTCTAAAGGGAGCGATCGCCAATACCAAGGCTTGATCATACCGTTTATAAAACCTCACTTCCTATAGCTAGCCGCACTCCCCAAAATAAAATAAGCAACGCGATCGCTACCCAATCACCAGTTTTAAAACGTAATTCGTGCCATTGTACCCGATGTTCGTTAGGACTGGTAAAGCCGCGCACCATCATTGCGCTAGCCATTTGTTCTGCCCGTAATAGCAAATTTTCTAACAGTCTTTCTGCTACCAGCAACCAAAGTTTAACGCTTCCTTTCAATCCTAGCTTTTTCCAATTTATTGCTCTTGTCATCACAGAGCGAATTAAATTTTGCACTTCTTCAAGAACTAGGGGAATAAACCGCAAGGACAAAGTTAAAGTCAAAGTCAATTCGGTGACAGGCACTTTCAACCTTTGTAGGGGTTGCATTAAGTTTTCTATAGCAGCGGTGATTTCTTCCGGTGCGGTTGTCAGCAGATACAAGTTGGTGCTGTAAATTAAAGTAAACAACATCGTACTCAAGGTGACTGCCAAATCTAAAGAACGACGCGTTACTTTTACTGCTCCGGCTTCAAAAAGTACGTAAGTATATTCTTTGGGGTTCTTAACTGGGATTTTTGAGCTTTGTGCTTGTCCTGAGTTCGCTTTGTTTAACTGTGAACTCTCAACCTTGGGAAGGCGCGGTTGATAATTTATACCCAGTCCATCCGGACTGATAGCGGCAATTAAAAGTACAAGAAAGGAGACTGTTAACAGCCAACCCATCTGCTGTTGCCATACACGCACGGGAATTCTGGCTATCAGGGTAGCGACAATTAAAATTAATACCAATAATACCCGCCATTCGTTTCTAGCGTATATATAGGTAGTTAAAAAGCTCATCAACCAGAAAAACTTGACACGCGGATCGAGTTTGTGCAGCCAAGTTATCGGTTGTTCGAGGTAAAGACCAAGTGGAAGCGATCGCAGTAAATCCATTATAAAGTCAGGAGAGACGCGATTAATCGCGTCTGTACAGAGTTAGGAGTTGCTTTCTTAAAATACTCCACAATTTATAACTCATAACTCATAACTCATAACTCATAACTCTATTTGACGCGAGTTGCTCTATTCACATTACCGCTTTCCATGTCACGCACTTTCTTACTCCGCCACAATAAACGAATCGGTGTGCCTTTAAATCCTAATTGTTCCCGGAATTGGCGCTCAATGTAACGCCGATAGTTTTCGTTAAAGCGTTTTGCTTCGTTGACAAACAGCGCTATTGTTGGTGGTTGGCTGGTTACTTGCGTGCCATAATAAATCTTACCTTGGCGTCCGCCGCGTGAAGCTGGGGGGGAATGCCGGCTAACTGCTTCTTCCAAGACTTCGTTAATTACCGATGTGCTGACGCGACGTTTATGCGATTCGGCTGCGGTATTCACCAATTCTAAAATCTTTTCTACGCGCTGTCCTGTTACCGCACTGACAAAAATCGTTTCTGCCCAATCGGTGAAATGCAGGTTTTGTTGTAAAACTTTTTCGTAATCGTAGATGGTGTAAGAGTCTTTTTCAACAACATCCCACTTATTAACGACAATAATACAAGCTCGACCTTCTTCAATAATTCGCCCAGCTAATTTTTGGTCTTGCTCTGTGACACCATCTACGGCATCTATTATTAATAAAACCACATCGGCGCGGCGAATCGCTTTAAAAGCGCGGTTGATGCTAAAGAATTCAGTACCGTATTCAATGTGCTTCTTTTTTCTAATTCCCGCAGTGTCAATTAAGCGGTAGGGTTGACCGTCGCGTTCTACTACGGTATCAATTGCATCGCGGGTTGTGCCAGAAATGGGACTGACGATCGCTCTTTCTTCGCCGACAAACGCATTTAATAAGCTTGATTTACCGACATTTGGACGACCGATAATTGCCACATTTATTTCATTATTGTGTGGTATATTTTCGACAATTGGTAGGTGGTTAATTAACTCGTCGAGTAATTCACCTGTACCGTTACCATGAATACCAGATACAGCGAACGGTTCACCTAATCCTAATTGCCAAAATTCCGAAGCTTGAACTAAACCTAGTTCTGGGGATTCACATTTATTTACGGCAACCAAAACGGGTACAGTTTGGTGACGTAACCATTCAGCGATTTCCTCATCAGCCGATGTCAATCCACCTTGACCATCAACAACCAAGATAGCGGCACTTGCTTCTGAGAGTGCCAAAGTTGCTTGTTGGAGAATCAGTGGTAAAAATTCTGTTTGATCATTAAATACTAAACCACCAGTATCGACTACGAGATATTCGCGATCGCCCCAGTAAGCTGGTAGGTAAGTGCGATCGCGTGTCACTCCTGGTTCATCGTGAACAATCGCTGACTGTTGTCCAGCCAAACGATTGACCAGGGTGGATTTGCCCACATTCGGGCGTCCGATAATTGCAACAATAGGTAACTTCATTTATAGAATGCAGAATACTGCAAATTACTATTCTAGCGAGTTAGAGTCACATTGTACATTATTTAAACTTAATACTATGACGCAAACAATCCAAGCAAAAGATATAAACTTACGCTACTTAATCGATACATTTGGTATTCAGCTAGTTGAAAATGACCAATTTTTCCGCGATTGGCAAGATGATTTACCAGAAATAACCGATTTAGACAAACAACTTTTAGACAAAGTAAAAGCGGGTTTTATCAATCTTCTTAATTACCCACCAATGCTTGAATATATCGTCAGAATGGCGGTACTCGATCCAATTTTGTTTATCGCCGACTTCTACTTAAATCCTTTTTATGTCAAATCAGAAGAATCTGTTGATATTGTCACAGAAGATGAAGGTGTAATTATCAAAGGAAGAATTGACACCTTAATTTTAAAAGACCAATTTTGGGTGATGGTTATTGAATCAAAAAGAGCATCTTATTCTATTGAAGAAGGATTAGCTCAAATTCTCGCTTATATGTTAGCAAATCCTCATCTTGATAAACCTTGCTTTGGTATGATTACTACAGGTGGTAGCTTCATTTTCATCAAATTAGTTCAAGGCGAAATTGTACAGTATGCGACATCAAAGTTGTTTGCAATTCGCAACCCTGGAAATGATTTGTATGACGTTTTCAGAATACTTAAACGTCTCAGCCAATTAGTAATTAATGCTTAATATGGCTTTTTTACCGAAATTCACACTTTGCAGTATGTAGTTATATCGGAAATGGAGAATTGCCGAGATATTGCTAAAAGCCACAAGTCCGCCTCAGAATGAATTCTGAGGCTCATAGCTGAAGTCAGCTTAAGCTGACTATGCTCAAATCTCATAATTTATTTAGTATGTTTTGGGCTATCATCTTCATGATTATGCCGTTCCAAAGATGAAATTGTAGTCCCATTTGAATGATGTTCCTTCTGATTTTTAACATAATCAACAGCTTGTTCAAGTTGTTTACTCAATAGCGAAAAAACGCCGTATCCGCGTTGCCAGCCAAATGTATCTTGTGAGGGAGAGAGATGATTGAGATAATGAGCGCTACTACCTTTGATTTTTTGGACAAAATCAGAGATGGAAAGTTTAGGAGGAATGGAAGCCACTAAATGAATGTGGTTTTCTACACCGCCAATTGCATGGATAATGCTACCCAGTTCGTCGGCTTTGCCAATAATATAACTATAAAGTTGGGTTTCGCGATCGCAAGTAATTAACGGCTGACGTTCTTTGGTCGCCCAAATGAGATGATAATAAAGTCGCCACAAAGCCATGAAAGTAATTTTTTGTTTACGTCCTCCGTTTAGTATTTCCGCGATCGCCACAAGATTAAACTTAAATTGTAATCTTACAGTCGGGTTAAGCCGACTTTAGCTATTAGCCTGAGAATTAATTCCCAGGTGGGTAGGCTGATAATACCGAGATTGTAATCTTCCAGTCGGGTTAAGCCGACTTTAGCTATTAGCCTGGAAATTAATTCCCAGGCTAGTAGACTCAAGCAAATGCGAAACCACCCAAAAATCAAATCAACTCTGCCTCTTCAAAAATTTGTCTAACTGTTAACTCCAAACCAGGAAGCAGTGCATCAATAATCGGCATGGTATCTGTATAAACTTGACTTGAATCAGCTGAGAAAAACACTTTAATATTTATCGCATCCGGATCTACAATCCAAACTCGTGAAACTCCAGCCGCAAAATAATCCTTCGCTTTCTCTTCAAATTCCTTCATTGTTTGGTCTGGAGAGATAATTTCAATTACCAATTCCGGAATTGCTGGACAAGCTTCATTACGTTTCCAACTTTTGGGCAATCGTTCATAAGAAATATACGTCACATCCGGTAAAGGTGCCCAATCTTTACCTCGACGCTTTAACAAAATAGCCCATTCTGAACCGACTCTACCTTTACCTTTACACCATGTATGTATAAGGATTAATAAAGCTCTTTGCAAAGTTGAATGAAAATATTTTGGTGACACTTTTGCTACTGCATAACCATCAACAAACTCATAGTTTACATCTCCTTCAGGAAGCGCCAGAAATTCTTCTAAAGTAAGTGGTTTTTCTATGCTTACCTTAACCATAATATCCATCCTCCTAAGTGCAAAATTGCACAAATTCGTCACCAATTAAATAAATTAAAAACTCTGCGTTCCTTTGCGTTTACTCAGCGTTCCTTTGCGTTTAAAAACGCTACAACTTTATCTTAAGTTGTTCCAGCCGAATTCAAACTTTCTTCCACTTCCACCTTCTGTCCAATTTTTGGTTCAGTACCAACAAGCAAACGCTCAATATTAGCGCGATGTCGCAAAATCACATACAATCCACCCGCGACACCAAACAAAATGTAAGGTAAAGGTTGATGCAAAAGTGTCATGAAAATTGGAACAGCTACAGCACCCACAATCGAACTCAAAGACACAATACGCGATATTGCAATTACAACCGCAAATACCCCCGCTGTAGCCAAACCAATCTGCCAATTCATTGCCAATAAAATACCCAAACTGATAGCAACTGATTTACCACCAGTAAACCCTAAAAAAATCGATTTACTGTGTCCTAATATCGCTGCTAACCCAACTAAAGTTATTACCCACGGTTGCCACAAATTTGCATCTACCGTTGGGGGGATAAAATTTTGTAAAGGCGCATAGTTAAATAATGAGTAAGCGATCGCTAACGCTAATACTCCTTTTAAAGCATCAATCAATAAAACGATCGCTCCCGGTACTTTACCTAAAGTTCTTAACACATTAGTTGCCCCAGTTGAACCAGAACCAACTGAGCGAATATCAATACCTTTCAACTGCTTAACTGCGATGTAACCAGTGGGAAACGAACCCAGCAGATAAGCTACAATCACAATCGCTCCGCACAAAGTCAACCAAATAGCCATAAACAATATTTGTTAGTTGTTGGTTGATAGTTGTTAGTGGTTAGTTGTTCGTTGTCAAAAATTACTACTAACCACTAACTCCTGTACAGACGTTCCAGTGGAACGTCTCTACTTTAATAGTCATCATCAAGATTTCGCATCATTTTCGGGTCAGGAGCAAAGGCTAACCAAAGAGGAAATTGTAACAATCCTAAACTAATTTGCTCCTCAGAATCGTCAATTATGATTAAGGGTAGTTGATTTGCTTTTGTCAAGCGATCGGCTTTTTGCGCTAGCGCTTCGGCTGTTTCAAATAATACCATGCCTTTGTCGGGTCCAAAATCTGGGCGACCGATTCCTAGGCAGTCTTGTAAGCCGCGTCGCCAATCACCTAAGCGTTCTGGTGTATTTGCTAATACCAAAGTCCGGAGGCGATCGCCATACACTTTATGTAATATCGAAATTACCGCTGAGGAAATCAAAATATTTTGCAAGCGGCTACCCATCGTCCGCAAAGCACCGCGTCCCCCTTGGCTGAAAAACCAGTTAGAAACTCGTTCTGCGTGTACCGGTTCAAAAGTGCGGCGCAGTTGCCAAGCCGGTCCATAATAATCTGGTTTGGTACGGTATTGGTCAATTAAGCGGCGAATTTGCTTTGTGGTATCTTGAAACTGCTGTTGGGCAAATTGAGGTGTTCCTGGGTCAATATCTAATGGTTTAGCTTCTTTTACAGGTACTTTTTCACGTTCTCTAACAGTGGGCATTAATTGCAATTGCTCTGCTGCTGATGCCAAATCTTGTAAACTACCACTGAGATAGTCTTTAAAACCCTGTACACGGATTGCCAAATCTTGAGAAGCACCTGCAAAAGTAGTTCGCATTTCGTTGCGGATGCGTTCTTGACGCCTTTCCAGCTGTTCTACAGAAATTTGCAGTGCTTGTTTGCGTTGTTCTAATTGCGTCAAAGCTTCTTGCACTACTTTTCCCATAGTTACTTGGGTATCAATCACCTGCGCTTGAAGGGTTTTGTAAGAAATTTGCAAGTTAGCTATTTCTTCTTTGAGCGCTTGTTCAGTATGTTGCAACTCTGCTACTCGTTGCGCTGCTTGTTCTATAAGTGAATTATCTTTTGCTGCTTCTATTTCTGACTTTAACGGGGTAGTTTGGGCTTCTAATTCCAATACCTCAGTAGATGAATCTTCTGTTGACTCAACAGTAAGATTTTGCGCTTGTGGATCTTTAGATGGCTGCAAATAAGTTGAGTTTTCTTGTGTTTGGGATATATAACTTTGTGCTTTTTCACCCAGCGACTCAACAGGAGAGTTTTCTGGATGTTCAACTACAGGGCTTTGTTCTTGTTTTTCCATTAATGACTCATTAATAGGTTCTGGAGTTTGAGATTCCTCTAGGTTCATAAACAATAGTGCAATATATAGCTTTGGTGAAATATTACAATTCACTTGCGATCGCGTGTCATGAGGCACGAAGTCACCCATTCATTAGTTAAAATATTAACTTTTTCACTATGAACAGTGGACTATGGACTTGTTGACTGTGGACTCTTGAATTTAAGTGCGTGGACAACGTTCTTCCAGACAACTTTTCAGGGTGTTGGGGTCAAATATAATCGGTAAAAAGTGAATACTTTTGACTTCTTTAAAGTAAAACAAGATAGGAACTTGATTCCAGAAGATACGCCAATTTTGCCATTCCTGGTAAGGAAAGCGGCGAATTAATTTTTCACCTCTGTAAATATCTAAGTCTGTAGCGGTAAAATGCAAACGCAGGGTTACTGCTTGAAACATGAGAAATAAGCCAAACAGGGCGATCGCACCTCCGACTATCGGTTGCACGAAAATCAGAGGAATGGCAGCAATAACCAATACGGAGGGTATATTGTAACTAGGCTTAAGTTCTACGGTTGATGCTGCGTATTGAGCATAGGTTTTGGTCACAGTCTCAAATCCTGCTTTTATTTAGTAGATATTATTCATATTCTAGGGCGGGGAGACACAATCGCGTACTAGTTAATGCTCCTGTAGAACCGACTAATTAGAACCTTTACACTAATCCCTTGCCAGTTCCCTGAAACATCAACCAAGAAAGAAAGAAGTTGAGCACAAATATCATCAACAAAGCGGTAACAACCGCAGTTGTAGTTGATTGTCCCACACCTTTGGCTCCGCCGGTTGTTGTCATCCCCCAACTGCAACCAATGACGGCGATTAAAACTCCAAAGCAACCTGCCTTAATTAAGGTACTACAAATATCCCAAATGCCAAGAAAGTTACGGGCTGAATCTAAAAATGCCGTTTCCGAGAGGTTGTATATATTCGTAACAACTATCAATCCTCCCAACATGCCTGTTACTAAAGACAAAAGAGTTAAAATTGGCAACATCAAGCCGCAAGCAATTACGCGGGGAATAACTAGATAATCAATTGGATCGGTTTTTAACATTAGCAGGGCATCGATTTGTTCTGTTACCCGCATAGTGCCGATTTCCGCTGCAAATGCCGAACCGACTCGTCCTGCCAAAATCACCGCTGTCAGCACCGGTGAGAGTTCTCTTGTTAAGGCGATCGCCAACACTCCACCAACGACGTTTCCGGCTCCAAAGTTGATAAACTCCCGCGCTACCTGGATGGTAAACACCGCACCTACAAAAACAGCCGTTAATAAAGCAATAAAGAGCGAATCGGGTCCAACCGCTGCCATTTGCTCTAAGGTGTTGCGCCGATGGATTTTGCCCCTAATTAGGTGAACTAATACTTGTCCACCTAAAAGAATTGCCGCCAGCAATCGCTGACTCCATACTCCTAAGCTGAATTTGGATGTAGTCTTGCTCAAAGTTTACAACTTAACTCGGTAACTGCCTTAAGAATAGCGAAAGTCAGTTATTTGTTGTTAGTGGTTAGTGGTTAGTGGTTGGTGGTTAGTTGTGAGGAAGGATCATTTCCCCCACTCCCCCACTCCTCCACTCCCCCACTTGGGCGAAATATTAACTTAGCTTAAAGCTCCTCTCAGAATATTAAGCGTGCCTGAGGCAGATTTTAAGACAATTTAGGGCGGCAATCTTTGATGGAAAGCTTTATTTATTCAGGGTTTTAAGAATTTTAGGTTTTATTGATGCTCTTAGTATCTAGTAAAAGTGATAGATAATTATTTTAATGAAAACTTAAGATTTTTGACATATTGTCTGTGGCAGGGCGATCGCACTTATTGTAGAAAGTGACATACAGGTATATAGCTCTTACCAATTCACTGACGGAGCCTGTCCGAAGATGACTATTTTTACTAATTTTCTCCGCTCGCTGCTGCTGACGATTATTTTTAGTTTTGTCGCTCCTTTATTTCTAGTGGGCATTTGTTTGTTTTCTCTATCCCTGATCGGCAACTTTCCAGGTGTACAAGATATGAGTCAGGCGATCGCACTCGCCATTATCCGTTTTCTTGCAACCTTTGGCAGCGGCACTCCCTTACGCGGAATATTTGTGATTTGTTTGACTTGTAGTTTCGTTGGTGCGCTATTTGACACATATGTTTACTATCGGTATAAAATTTTACGGAGCGATTCTTAAGTGCGACTAACAGCATTATAGATTCGCTCTTCTTCAAGAGCATAACTTCTAAAAAATAGATAAAACACAACTTGAAAAAGCTGCTAGTCCTTATTTAGAAAAGGATTGGTAAAACTTAATTA
>CASBQC010000249.1 GCA_949127805.1 Nostocales cyanobacterium PMM_0081 | reverse complement strand
TGTGACCCGATACAATGCCATTGTGACCCGATACAATGCCATTGTGACCCGATACAATGCCATTGTGACCCGATACAATGGCATTGTGACCCGATACAATGGCATTGTGACCCGATACAATGGCATTGTGACCCGATACAATGCGATCGCAAGGGTTGGGATTGCATTGTATCGAGACGCTCTGCGAAGGCGATCTTTGTAATGACGGTAAATATTTTTGTTAAGCTACTTAGAAATCACCAAGGCTTATGTTTTACACTGAACAAGCCTTTATCTTATCTGCTGAGAACAAACGCTTACTCAATAATTTGGTCATATTGATTGGTGTTATCTTCGGGTAACTGTTTCATTTCTACCAACACATCCGCCAAAGTTTTTTCATCTAGCCATTGATGACGTTCTTTTGTATAATCTCCTTTACCTGGATTGAAGTATTGAATAAACCGAATAGTATCGGCAATTCCCAGAGAATTAATTAAGGCATCGTAGCCCTGTTTGATAATTTCATTTTGGGTTTTCATCATTGCTTTCCTCGCAATGCGATCGCATGTCGTTATTTCTTGTAATTCTTATGCTGTGCGCTCAAAAAGTAGGTTAATGAAGCAATTACTAAAGCAACACTAGCACCAAAAGGTAAAAAATTAGCATCACCTGACCAGGTTACAGCTTGCCCTAAAAACAATACACTCAGCACTACTATAATCACGCTGATTAATTTGCCTTTTAAGTCGTCTATATCGTGGATTTCCAACCATTCTGGTACATTTATGCGATCGTCAATAAACAATTCGTACAACCCTAAGGCAGTAATATAAAATACAGTTGACAGTAAAAACATATCAATTACTTCAATTAGCGATACAACTAGTTTTTTTCCTCCTTTACTAGAAGCCGCACCATCATGTAAAACCTGCACAATGGCATTACCTGTTTGAATTACACCATAAATCAAAATCGTAACCGAAGCGATAAACGAACAAATAACCGCTAAAATAATCAATTGCCGACTGCCAGCCAGAATCCGATGAATCATAGATACACCTCAATGGACAAGTGCGAATCGAGTCAATATGACTGAAATTGTCCACTCTGACTTTACTTGATTAGTGTCCCGGAAATATTTAATAAATAAACTTACCTCAACGCGATCGCAACCAAAGAAATCGTTTCCCTCTTGCGTTGTCACCAAAACTACTAAAGTGAACTTCAAAACTCAGCTGATACCAATTCTCTACGCATCGAATACATCGCGATCGCGAAGGAGCAAGGTAAACTGTTGAAATTAGTGCGTTTATGATCCGCAAATGACTAATTTTTTATTAGAAGTCGGTACAGAAGAATTACCCGCAAGCTTTGTCAGTAGCGCTGTTAAGCAGTGGAAACAGCGCATTCCCCAAAGTCTGGAAGCACACAACCTAACTAGCGATGCGGTGCAAGTTTACGGCACTCCCCGACGTTTGGCTGTGTTAATTACAGGTTTACCAGCGCAGCAACCAGACAAAGAAGAAGAAGTTAAGGGTCCCCCTGCACAAGCTGCATTTAAAGATGGTAAACCCACACTGGCAGGAGTAGGGTTTGCGAAAAAGCAAGGTGTAGATGTTGCTGATTTTGAAATTCGTCCCACAGAGAAGGGGGAATTTGTCTTTGTGAGAAAAAAAACTCCCGGACGTCCAGTAGCAGAAATCTTGACGTATTGTGTCAAAGAGTGGATTTTCAGCTTAGAAGGTAAGCGGTTGATGCGCTGGGGTGATGGTGATGTGAAGTTTTCGCGTCCAATTCGTTGGTTGGTGGCTTTGTTGGATGATGCGGTGCTGCCAATTGAGTTGGATAATGGTTCGGAAGTGATAAAGAGCGATCGCTTAACTCACTCTCATCGTGTCTTACATCCACAATCAGTCACTATTTCCCACGCTAGTGATTATGTTACCACATTACGTTCTGCTTTTGTTGTTGTTGATGCCGATGAACGCGCAACCACAATTAAAGAGCAAGTTCTTTCATCTGTACAAAATCTCAACGGACACGTGGAAATCTATCCCGACTTGTTAGAAGAAGTCACAAATCTCGTAGAATTCCCTTCAGCGGTTGTCGGAAAATTTGAAGCGGATTTTTTAGAACTTCCCACGGAAGTGATTACCACCGTTATGGTAAGTCATCAACGTTATTTTCCTGTATTCAAAGCTGCTAACAGCAAAGAATTACTTCCCAACTTTGTCACAATTTCCAACGGCGATCCAGCGAAAGCAGATATCATTGGTGTAGGGAATGAAAGAGTTATCCGCGCTCGTTTAGCTGATGGGAAGTTCTTTTACGACAGCGATTTGAAGAAGCCTTTAGAAAGCTTTTTGCCGCAATTAGAGAAAGTCACTTTTCAAGAAGATTTAGGTTCGGTACGTGCCAAGGTTGAGAGAATCTGTAAAAATGCCGAAGCAATTACAACACAACTGCAATTAACTCAAGAGGAAAATATCAACATTCAAAGAGCAGCTTTGCTTTGTAAAGCCGATTTGGTCAGCCAAATGGTGTATGAGTTTCCCGAATTGCAGGGAATTATGGGAGAAAAATACGCAGCTAAAAGTGGAGAATCTCCAGAAGTTGCAACAGCAATCTTTGAACATTATTTACCAAAAGGTGCAGGTGATAACTTCCCTCAAACTATCACAGGTCAAATTGTCGGTTTAGCAGACAGACTGGACACTTTAGTTAGTATCTTTGGTTTGGGAATGATACCCACAAGTTCATCTGACCCCTTTGCTTTGCGAAGAGCGGCAAATGCGATAGTCAATATTACGTGGTTTGGAAATTTAGCAATTAACTTGCAAGAATTAATCGAGGAAATAGCAAGCAATTTTGCCACAACTTATAAGAAAGATAGTGGAAAGTTAATTACAGCATTAAAAGACTTCTTTCTGCAACGCATTCGTTCCCTATTGCAAGAAGAGAAATCCATTGATTATGACTTAGTTAATGCAGTGTTGGGAGAAAACGATGCAGAATATGCAGAACGCGCTTTAAAGGATTTATTGGATGTACGCGATCGCGCTTTATTCTTGCAAGAAATTCGCAACGATGGGACATTAGATAAAATGTACGAAACCGTCAACCGTTCAACTCGGTTAGCAGCGCAAGGTGATTTAGACTTCATCCAGCTTAATCCTACAGCTACAATCAATCCAGAACTATTTCAAAAACCCTCAGAACAAGCTTTGTATGATGGTTTAATTGAATTAGTGCCAGAAACAGAATCCGCAAAGCGATCGCGCAACTATCGACAGTTAGTAACAGCACTCGAAAAAATTGCTCCTGCCGTTACCAACTTCTTTGATGGTGCCCAAAGTGTCTTAGTAATGGATTCAAATCCAGAAATCAAGCGCAACCGATTACATTTACTAGGATTACTTCGCAACCATGCCCGTGTTTTAGCTGATTTTGGTGCCGTCGTCAAAAATTTGTAGCGTAAGTTATGAAAAAAATGTGTAAATTATGCCAAAAAACGCTACCATAGTGACACTTAACCAGGGATAAATACCACAGTCTATGTCCAAAGCTCATGTAATTGGATTCGGAAAGTCCGGTGTTGCTGCGGCAAGATTGTTAAAAAGGGAAGATTGGGAGGTGGTGCTAAGTGATTCTGCTAATGCGGATCTCCTTGCTTCACGCAACACCTCCGAAAACTTCCTTCACCAGCAACAAGAACTTGCCGCCCTAGCAATAACTGTTAAACTGGAGTATTCCCTGGATTTGAATGATGCCGATTTACCAGAGTTAATTGTCGTTAGTCCTGGTGTACCTTGGGATATACCGTGTTTAATTAAAGCGCGAGAATTAGGGATTTCAACTATCGGTGAAATGGAACTCGCTTGGCGTCATTTACAATATATACCTTGGGT
>CASBQC010000248.1 GCA_949127805.1 Nostocales cyanobacterium PMM_0081 | reverse complement strand
GCTATGAACACCCCTTTGATCGCAAAACCTTGGCTTCTTTGAAAAGTATGCCTGGTGTCTCTTTGCTGCTCAAAAAAATTAACGAGTACGGCATTGACCGCTTACTTAGACTGCAATGTCTTGGCAGTGAAATAAGAATCACACCCCGTAATTTTCCCAATTTGCATCAGTCACTTGTAGAAACTTGCCAAATTATTGATGTTGCTTTACTTCCTGAACTGCATCTGTTTCCAGGCACAGGTCACATTGAAACCTACATTGTTGGAGTGGAAAAACCGATTATCGGTATCAATATAGATGCAATGGAGTGGCTTGATGCAGATGAGTTGCTTTACATTTTGGGACACGAAGTTGCTCGCATCAAGAGCGAGCATATGGTTTATCACCAAATGGCAATTGTTATGCCAACTTTAAAAAATTTGTTGAGTAGTACCACATTAGGGGTCGGGGGTTTGGTAGCTAGTGGAATGGAATTGGCTTTGTATAATTGGCGAATGATGGCTAGGTTTACTGCCGATCGCGCTGGTTTACTTGCTTGTCAGGATATTGAGGTGGCAACCACTGCATTAATCAAACTTGCGGGTTTGCCTTCGGAATACTTAACTGCTAGTGTAATCGAAGAATTCCTCACCCAAGCTCGCGAGTTTGCATCCACTAGCTTTGATAATGTAGATCAAGTAACAAAAATATTAAGCTATTCAGAAAACCGGCTTTCCTGGGTAGTTATGCGGGCTGGGGAATTATTGAAATGGGTAGATTCAGGTGAATATGATAATTTAATTCAAGAGAAAAGTTTAAAGACACCAGAAGAAATCGAAGGGTGGAATTTTTTGACTTCTTGGTGAGCAACGGCATCCTTTTTGAAGCCCCATCTTACAACTTATGGGGTTCATCCTTCAGAGACTATTTATAAATATATTTTGCAACTTCCGCTTCTAAATTAAAAAACGTGAAATCAGTAGAGTTATTTACAGGTGCTGGAGGTTTGGCTATAGGAACGGCTTACGCTGGCTTCCATCACTTAGCACTTGTCGAACGGGATAAGCACAGCTGCCACACTATCCGGGAAAATCAACAGCGTTCGCACAGGGTTTCCCTTGGGAGAGGAGTTTCCGTTGTCAGCGACTGGTGCATCCATCAGATGGACGTAGCAGATTTTGATTTTTCTACTGTTAATGGGGAAATAGATTTACTGGCTGGTGGTCCACCCTGTCAGCCGTTTTCAATTGGTGGTAGACATGGTGCCCACCTCGACGAGCGGGATATGTTTCCTCGGTTTTTTCAAGCTGTGCGCGAGTTACGTCCTAAAGCCTTCCTAATTGAGAATGTGCGGGGGTTGCTACGTCAAAATTTTATCAATTATTTTGAGTATATAACCTTACAGCTTGCCCACCCCGAACTACAGCCCAAACCGGATGAGTCCTGGGTTGACCATTTGGCGCGGCTGGAACGCCATCATAATAGTGGTGCTAGTGATGACCTTGATTATCGGGTTACTTTTAGATTGCTGAATGCGGCTGATTATGGTGTACCGCAGAAGCGGGAACGGGTTTTTATTGTTGGTTTCCGCTCTGATAATCATGCTAATTGGTCTTTTCCCGAACCAACCCATACCGAAGAAGCGTTGATTTGGCATAAATGGGTGACGGGTGAGTATTGGGAGAGGCACGGTATTTCTAGTAATGATCGTCCAGAGATGCCAGCAAAAATGCGATCGCGTTTGTCACGATTTGGAGCAAATTTGTTGGGTACGATGGCTGCTCCCTGGTGTACCGTTCGGGATGCTATTTCTGACCTGCCACCACCTGAAAACGTTGATATAGCTGCATCGATACCCAACCATGTTTATATATCAGGGGCGAGAAGTTACCCAGGACACACGGGTAGTCCTTTGGATGAGCCTGCAAAAACTTTGAAAGCTGGAGTGCATGGTGTTCCTGGTGGGGAAAATATGCTTGCCCTGCCATCTGGGGAAGTGCGTTATTTTACGGTGCGGGAGGCAGCGAGATTACAGACTTTCCCCGATGACTACTATTTCCCTTGTACCTGGGGTGAGTCGATGCGCCAAATTGGTAATGCTGTTCCCGTCAATCTTGCTTATATTATTGCTTCCAGCATCCGCGACCATTTGCAGAAACTGACAGCTAGCAGGAAGATGATAGGTGCTGTTTAGTAATAATTGCTCATGCCCTTAGAGGTTTTTCAAGCACCCCCCACTTTACGCGACCAGTTAATTGAGTTTCAATCTAGACAGCAGTGCCATCCTCTCTCTGAACTCGAAGAATTTAAAGAAGAGTTAGCTGGCTATGTGGGCATCTATTTACTTTATTACAGGGGAGAATTTCCCTTGTATTCAGGGATTCGGGTTGCTAACCAAAATTCTTGCTGTATGCCGATTTATATTGGGAAGGCTGAGAATCCGGGTAAACGTACTGGTAAGGGAAGCGTTGCGGGAGGGCTGATTGGGCGTTTGAGGGAGCATAGAAGTTCCATCCGTCAAGCCACAAATCTTGATGTTGCAGATTTTGATTTTACGGTGTTGGCGATGGCGGTTGATTTAGTTGCTTGGGGCGAAGCTGTTTTGATACGGCACTTCCAGCCCGTGTGGTGCAGTATTATTTCTGGCTTTGGCATCCATGCACCGGGTAAGGGACGGGGAGCGCAAATGCGTTCGATGTGGGATGAAATACATCCCGGACGGTCGTTTGCGGTTCAGTTACCAGCTAATCCGATAAGGAGCGAGAGTTTGCAACCCCAGGTGGCGCAACACTGTCAGAATTTAGCTGTGCGGTTGGGGTGTCCAGTGGAAGAACGGTAACAGGCGTATTTATTGCTCGTTAATAGTTTTTTTTTGACCAGCATTTGGCACTACATCGGTCGCGTCTCTACCAGGGATTTTGGGCTTAGGGAGATCCAAAAAATAAAATATCCAGCCGTGTATTGAAATAATTGGTTGCGGATAGGGGCATCTAGGTTATGCCTGTTGATATTTTATAAACCCCGCCGTTAACGGCGGGGTCTTTGCTTGTAAGTGCCTTAACACCAACGGTATTGCGACATCTCTATTGCCCGTGTTAGCAGCTAAGAGTAACAGCTAATTTGTCAGCAATACTGGCAATCCATTTTTCATCTTGTTTGGTATAACTGCGAGGAGCATTCGCTGCTAAAATCAAAACTCCTTGATTGCCGATTGGTTGACAAATTACACCTTGAGTGTTTTCTGGCAAATAATCAAATTCAATTTGTCCTGGGTATACTTTTAGAGCCACTAAATAAACCGCTTTTTGCGTTTCGAGTACTCGCTTTAAAATTGGTCCTGGTGTGACTTCCGATTTCGTAGCGAGAATGCCGCGACGCAACAAAACTTTACCTTGATAAAAAACTATAAGCGATCGCGTGACTGTATTAGTCAACAATAAATGAGATGCCCAAGCTAATTCGATTTTTACAGCTTCAGGTAAATCGGGCACAAGTATAAAACCTTCTTCGCCAATTAATTCTACAGTCTCTGGCGATCGCGGCTGTACCTGTTGCCAAATTAAACCCGTTAAAATCAAAACCGCACTCAAAATTACACCCAGCACATCCCCACGCGATTGAGACTGAGTTAGTTCTGGGGTCAACAAACGGTTAATCAACAAAAGTACAGCGCCTAATCCACCAACAACGATGGGTAGACGCCGCAGAACTCGATATTCATCGGGTTTAGTCATTGGTCAAAAAGTCAATAGTCAAGAGTTGTAGAGACGCGATGTTCCTCGCGTCTGTACGAGTCAAAAAGTCAAGAGTTAGTTTCCTTATCCCCCTGTCCCCCTCTCCCCACTTCGTTACTCCTCTCCCGGTTCAATTATCCGTTGAAACAAATAACCAGTACCTCGCGCTGTGAGAATCAACTCTGGGTTACTGGGGTCATCTTCCAATTTTGCCCGCAAACGGGATATATGCACATCAACCACACGGGTATCTACATGGCGTTCTGGTGTGTATCCCCAAACTTCCTGCAAAATTTCCGAACGGGAAAAAGCTTCTCCGGAGCGACTGACTAACAATTCTAGTAAACTAAACTCCATACCAGTCAAGCGAATGCGCTCATCACCCTTGTATACTTGTCGCTTATTAGTATCGATTCTGATATTGGCAACATGTATCACCCCAGAACTAGGAATTCCCGAACCACCCGTTTTATCTACCCGTCGCAGCACTGAGCGAATACGCGCTTCTAGTTCTTTGGGGGAAAATGGTTTAACTACATAGTCGTCTGCACCCAACTCTAACCCGGTGATGCGATCGGCGACATCGCCTAAGGCTGTTAGCATAATAATAGGTACATCAGATTCTTTGCGTAATTCTTGACATACCCCATAGCCATCAAGCTTTGGCATCATCACATCCAAAACAACTAAGTCAGGCTCAGATTTGCGAAAAGTCTCTAAAGCCTCTTCACCGTCACCTGCTGTCACCACATCGTAGCCAATCATCGAAAGGCGAGTTTCCAAAATCCGGCGAATACTCGCTTCATCGTCTACTACCAGAATTTTTTCTTTATGACTTTCCAAGTTTCTGTATGCTCCTTAACTAAAATTTTTCATGATTAATTTTTAATACCATAATATTAAGATATCATTCTCTGAATTCATTGGGGAAAAGCTACAACCACTACCACTATTGGACTTGAATCGCCCTAAAAATTAATTAAAAGTTAAGATTATTTAATAATATTTAAGAATGCCTAAGCCAAAAACGATTTACGTTTGTAACTCATGTGGGTCAGACTCTCCTCAGTGGTATGGTAAATGTCCAGCTTGCGGTACTTACAACTCACTAGAAGAGCAGATTACGAAACAATCCTCAGGAGATATACCCAGTCGGGGGGGAGTAAGTAGTTGGCAAAACAGTTCAAACAACGGCAAATCTGCTGCGAAAGCACCGAAAGCACGAGCATCTCTGACTTTTGACCAAATTAGCGATCGCCAAGTAGCACGCTGGGAATCCGGTTACGGAGAACTAGATCGAGTGCTTGGTGGTGGTATAGTTCCCGGTTCTATGGTCTTAATTGGTGGCGATCCGGGCATCGGGAAATCTACGTTACTACTGCAAGTATCAAATGCTTTAGCACAAAGATATCGCATTCTCTACATTTCTGGGGAAGAATCAGGACAGCAAATCAAATTGAGAGCTTCTCGCTTAGGTGTATCAAAAGATGCAAGTGAAGTGGTTGAAGAAAATGGCAAAGTTGTAGAAGAAACACCGCAACCAAAAAACTCCGAAAGTATCGGTGCAGATTTATATGTATTGCCAGAAACAGATTTAGAAGAAATTTTACGCGAGATAGACTCGTTAAAACCAAATGTGGCAGTAATTGATAGTATTCAAACAGTATTTGTTCCTACGTTAACTTCAGCACCAGGTTCGGTAGCGCAAGTACGGGAATGTACTGCCGCGTTGATGAAAGTGGCGAAACACGAAGATATTACCATGTTAATTGTGGGACACGTCACCAAAGAAGGAGCGATCGCAGGTCCGAAAGTTTTAGAACACTTAGTAGATACAGTATTGTACTTTGAAGGCGATCGCTTTGCCTCCCATCGATTGTTAAGAACAGTAAAAAACCGCTTTGGTGCAACCCACGAAATCGGTATTTTTGAAATGGTGGCACAGGGACTGCGGGAAGTTGCCAACCCCTCAGAATTATTTTTAGGAAACCGCGACGATCCCGCACCTGGGACAGCAATTGTCGTTGCTTGCGAAGGAACTCGCCCGATTGTGGTAGAATTACAAGCCTTAGTAAGTCCTACTAGCTATTCTTCACCGCGTCGTTCCACTACCGGCGTAGATTACAATCGTTTAGTGCAAATACTTGCGGTGTTAGAAAAACGGGTGGGGATTCCCATGTCGAAGTTGGATTCTTACGTCGCTTCTGCGGGTGGGTTGAATGTCGAAGAACCGGCGGTAGATTTGGGAATAGCGATCGCAATTGTTGCCAGTTTCCGCGATCGCATAGTCGATCCAGGTACAGTGTTGATTGGGGAAGTAGGTTTAGGGGGACAAGTGCGATCGGTTTCACAAATGGAACTGCGTTTGAAAGAAGCTGCGAAATTGGGCTTTAAAAGAGCGATCGTACCCAAAGGGCAAAAATTCCCAGAGTTGGATATTGAGATTTTACCAGTTGCCAAAGTAATAGATGCAATTATCGCCGCCATTCCCCAGCAAGGATTGACAGAAGAAGATTTAATGCCAGATGAAGATGATGAATAAAATTTCGCACAAAGCCGTTATATCATGTCCGCGCTTATTACATATAGCGGTTTTCATGGTTAGTGCAATACACAATCTTACTCCCCTTCCCTACTAGGGAAGGGGTTGGGGAGCCAGTGCGTTGGACGGGTTTCCCGGCTTGAAGCATCTGGTGTGGTTAGGTTAGTGTATTGGACGCAACCGAGAAGCGCTATATGATGTAGAGACGTAGCAATGCTACGTCTACAAGGAT
>CASBQC010000247.1 GCA_949127805.1 Nostocales cyanobacterium PMM_0081 | reverse complement strand
CCCCCCATCTCCTAATTTATAAGTCTTTCCTGCTCCTCTACTTTTAAATAAAAAAGCAGAAGTCCCACATCTTACCCGAAGGGAAGTGTGGGAAGAATGCGAGTGAATTGACGACAATCCTCTGACCAATGCCGCAGGTGCGTTCATAGGATATGGAGGAAACGAACATTATTCTGGTTTTTCTTGATTCTCAATATATTGTCACAGCGTTAGCCGGATTGTCTTGGAAGCCCCCACTGAAGGGAGTACCGTTTCAGTGGTGGGAGATGTCACATAAAAAATGTATATTGGCTGATATGTATAGTTGATTGATTAAGAGGCAGTTATGGCAGTTTTCGAGGGAACTTTTACTCAGACAGAACCTTTGCGGTTTGCAGTGGTTATTGGTCGATTCAATGACCTCGTTACCAGTAAGCTGTTAGAGGGCTGTCAAGATTGCTTGAAACGCCACGGCGTAGATGTTAATCCCCAAGGAACTCAGGTGGATTATGTTTGGGTTCCCGGCAGTTTTGAAGTGCCAGTAGTGGCTCGTCAGATGGCGCTTTCTCAAAGATATGATGTAGTTATTTGTCTGGGTGCTGTGATCCGAGGGCAAACGCCTCATTTTGATTTAGTGTCCTCTGAAGTCGCTAAAGGTATTGCTGCCGCTGCGTTTCAAACTGGCATTCCGGTAGTTTTTGGCGTTTTGACAACGGACACGATGCAACAAGCTTTAGAAAGGGCAGGTATTAAGAGTAATTTGGGTTGGGAATACGCCATGAGTGCGTTGGAAATGGGTAGCCTCATGCGGAATTTGCGCTCTAACCTGGCAGAGCCATATCGCAATTCCCAATCTCTGCCTCCTTCTTTTAAAAGTGCCAGCTTAGGTGAATTTGCCACCGAGTCAGAAGAACACGTTTAAGCGCGTCAAGAGTCAAGAGTCAAAAGACTTTTGGCTTTTGTCTCATTAAGGTATTGACAAACCGCTGTTGATGTGACAATATAGTATTTGTATGGAAGTTGCGGGTATAGCTCAGTGGTAGAGCGTCACCTTGCCAAGGTGAATGTCGCGCGTTCGAATCGCGTTACCCGCTTTTGAAGAAAATACTCAAATCGTAACCGTTTCAAAGCTTTGAGCGGTTTCAAAAGTTTTCATCAAAAGTACTTTTGGTATCTATCTAAAACAAAGGTTGGCTCAAAGTTTGATTGCTGATAATATGAGGACTGAAGTGCTCACTACTTTTAGTCTGAAGGCGATCGCATTGGGCAATGAGCTAAAACAAGCTAGAGTTAACTTACGCGGCACTCTACTCAAATTAGGCTGATTATGATGCTGCTGCTAGCGTTTACAACGTTTTTGAAGTTAAGGGCAAAGTTGCTCACTTGATTCGTCAAGGTACTTATTTAGAATTATTACCAACGCCAATTCATAACTTTAAAGCTACTACAGAATGGTTGAATGAAGAGATTTTTCACGACCGCATAAACCTAAATAATGTGGGTAAAACAGTTGTGCGGACACCAGAAATAGTTAGTGCAGGAGTCGTAGGGGTTCTAGTTGCCAGAAAATTACTGAAAATGTTGGGAGATGATAAAAGCGATAAATCCTGACCATTTTGACAATTTTATGGTAAAATAATGTCGAAAAATTTCAACTCTAATTGGAAACGTCTTCAGTCTTTGTTAAGTTTTTTCAAGCGGCTGATAGTTACTTATCGTGCGTCTTTGCTGGTTTTATTGATCGGAGTTTATTTTCCCTTACAAATCTTTGGGGAACTAGCAGAAGATGTTTGGGAGAAAGAAGGTGGTTTTAGCTGGGATGTACCGATTTTATTAGCAATTCACTCGACAGCTAGACCTCAACTTGATGTTTTTGCTAGCACTTTGACTAAATTGGGCGTTTTTTGGGGTGTGTTTCCGGTTGCTAGTGCGATCGCGATCGCCTTCTTTTTGCGTCGTCGATGGCGATCGCTAATATACCTCATTACCACCCTTTTAGGCAGCATCATCATCAACCGAACAGCGAAGGTTTTGCTGCATCGAGTGCGTCCTCATTTGTGGGGTTCCCCAGCACCAGAGTTTGACTACGGATTCCCTAGCGGTCATGCGATGTCGAGTATGACTTTAGTGGCAGCCTTAGTGATTTTAACATGGGGTAGCCGTTGGCAGTGGCTGGTTATAATTGCCGGAAGCGTGTTTGTGTTAGCGATCGCCTGGACGCGGTTGTATTTGGGAGTCCACTATCCTAGCGACATTTTAGCAGGCTGGACGGCTTCTGTAGCTTGGGCTGTTGGAGTGAGTTTGTTGATTAAGCCTTGGAGTAGACACCGTACATAGCATTTTTTCAAAATGCCGGCAGGCTGCTTATAAGTTTACAAGTTCGGCGACAATTTTCACCAACTCATTTGGTTCAATTGGTTTTGCAAGATGCTTTTGAAAGCCGGCTTGGAGTGCTTGCATTTTATCTTCATTTCTGGTGTATGCAGTCAGAGCGATCGCGGGAATTTTTCTCCCATTTTTTTCCTCTAAATCTCGCACTTTATTAATTAACTGATAACCATCTTCTCCCGGCATTCCTATATCGCTGATCAATACATGAAAATTATCTCGTTTTAAGCATTCTATCGCTTCACTTACCGAGCCTACAGCCGTAACTTTGGCAAAAGATTCTTCCAACACAATTTTGAGAAAGTCACGGCTATCGATATTGTCTTCTACAACTAAAACTTGGACATTATCGAGGGAGGGTAAATTTTCTGGATCATTTGCATTACTTTCTACCGTAGGTTCCCGCTTTAATTGATTTACTTTTGGTAGCGGTAAATTAACTGTGAAGGTTGCACCTTTACCCTCCCCTTCGCTGTGAGCATAAATCTTGCCATTATGCAATTCTACTAGGTGACGGGCGATTGTCAATCCTAATCCCAGCCCACCATAAGAGCGGGTAGAAGAACTATCTGCTTGTCGAAAGCGGTCAAAGACGTAAGGAATAAAGTCAGGATTAATGCCAATTCCTGTATCGGTGACTGTGATT
>CASBQC010000246.1 GCA_949127805.1 Nostocales cyanobacterium PMM_0081 | reverse complement strand
ATGTATTTATCTTGGGTTAAAGGAAGCGACTTCTCGCAAGTGGTAGGTAACAGGTAGGGGGTCAAATCCCCTACCTGTTACTGTGGTAACTGGTAACTGATAACTGATAACTGCTTTAAGCAGTCTTCGTGCTTATTACGGTAGAAAATTACTAGGATTGATAAGGGTATCTATTTAAATTTTTAAAGAAAAAATCCGAAGTTAATATGAATTCGACGTTACCTTTGCCCGATCCTCATGAAAGTGATTCTTCTAGTTGGGAGGAAGAACTTGATAAAGCTATTTTCAGTTTTGAAGATATTCAAGCGGAACTCAATTATAAGCAGGCACAAACGGCATTAAGAAGTTTGGTAGCTAAACTTGACTTGACTCCCCAAGAAAAACGCGGTTTAGAAGCGGAAATTGGCGATTTAGAAGTCATGTTGGGGAAGTTAGACCGCATGGTGGTGCAAATTGCGGCTTTTGGAATGGTGGGACGGGGTAAGTCTTCGTTACTGAATGCTTTGGTTGGACAATCGGTGTTTGAAACGGGTCCTTTGCATGGTGTGACTCGTGCTGCACAGCGAGTTAATTGGAGTATTAGTGAGGAAGCGATCGCATCTTCAAGTCGCACTCTAAGAGTCACTTTACCAGGAATCGGTCAATCTCAGGTGGAATTGATTGATACTCCCGGTTTAGATGAAGTAGATGGGGAAACTCGCACTGCTTTAGCTGAACATGTGGCAAAACAAGCAGATTTAATTCTGTTTGTTATTTCTGGGGACATGACGAAATTAGAACATGATGCTCTTTCTCAGTTGCGGGAAGCTGGTAAACCGATAATTTTGGTGTTTAACAAGGTCGATCAGTATCCAGAAGCCGATCGCATGGCAGTTTATCACAAAGTTCGGGATGAAAGGGTGCGGGAATTACTTTCACCCCTAGAAATTGTCATGTCAGCAGCATCACCTTTGGTAAAGACTGCGGTTCAACGTGCTGATGGTACTAGGGGGATACAATTGCGTGCAGGTAATGCCCAAGTTGAAGAATTAAAGCTGAAAATATTAGAGATTTTACACCGCGAGGGCAAAGCTTTGGTGGCTTTGAACACGATGATTTACGCGGATAATGTGAATGAGCAGTTGGTGCAGCGAAAATTGATGATTCGCGATCGCGCTGCAAATGAGTTGATTTGGAAAGCGGTGATGACAAAAGCTTTAGCGATCGCTCTCAATCCAATTACAGTCGTGGATATACTCAGCGGTGTAGTTATTGATATTGCTTTAATCCTCGGTTTATCCAAACTCTACGGCATCGCTATGACCGAAACCGGAGCCGTACAATTATTACAGAAAATCGCTCTTGGGATGGGTGGTATTGGTGCCAGCGAACTGTTAGCAACTCTCGGTTTAGGCGGGTTAAAAACTTTACTTGGTATCTCTGCACCCATTACAGGTGGTGCTTCTTTCGCTCCTTATGTATCAGTTGCGATAACCCAAGCGGGTGTAACTGGTGTTGCTTCTTACGGAATTGGACAAGTGACTAAAGCTTATTTGGCAAATGGGGCAACTTGGGGTTCTGATGGACCGAAAGCGGTAATTGGGAAGATTTTGGCAACTCTTGATGAGACTTCGATTCTTAACCGGATTAAGGATGAGTTGCAACACAAGATAATGCGAAGAAGTTAAATACACAAACGTCGTGGAAAATAATGTAGAGACGCGATAAATCGCCGTCTCTACAAGGGTTTGGGGCAAAGCATAATTAAATTCGGTTGATGTCTATTGTAAAAAAAAGCGATCGCTCTCTGAATTCGGGAGGTCGTATTCTGAATTCGGGAGGTCGTATTTAGAATTCGGGAGGTCGTATTTAGAATTCGGGAGGTCGTATTCTGAATTCGGGAGGTCGTATTCTGAATTCTGTTCTAGGAGGCTCTACCTCTTAGTACAGTTTTGCATAAAAGCGTAGCGTTTTAAAATGCGAGGCGATGCAATGCCAATGCGAGGCGATACAATGCCAATGCGAGGCGATACAATGCCAATGCAGGGTGTTGTCAAATTTAATTTGCTATGAATTAATGAAATGCTGCCTCTTAGTTTACAGGAGGCAGAGCCTCCTGTATCACATTCCCAGTCTCAGACTGGGAACGAGGAAGTCCGCAATCCCTAGTATTTACCCTTTGCTTTTAAAAGAGTTTAACCATTGTTGAACTTGATCGCGGGCAATTTCGCGACCACCTAGACCAAAAGCGAGGGCAATGGAAACTGCGATCGCACCTAATAAAAGTCCAAAGGCTAAGTTGACAATATCACTCGCAACACCAATTTGTTGCAGTGCCATTGCCGAAACCAAAGCGATAATCGCAATCCGTGCTACCTGAGCCAAAATTCGTGCTTGGGCATTTCCCGAACTGGAAATGATGCTGAAAGCCAGATTTGCTAAGAACAAACCAACGGCAAATACGATCAATCCAGCCAAAATGCGCCCGAATATGACTACTATCCCACTTACCAGTGCTGTGAGCGCGGCAATATTCAAAATATTCACCGCAGCTACTGTGGCAAATAGCATCACACCAACTAAAACAACGATACCAGCAATTTCCGATGGGGTTCGGGCTGCGGGAGGTGCTGCTGTTTCTGCTGCATATGTGGTGCGTCTGACAGGTGTTGGCAGACCTAAGACAGAGAAAATGTTGTTAAAGCCGATGCTTGTGAGGATGTTGGTAACGAGTTCCGCGACAAATCGCCCGACGAAATAAGCAACAATCAAAATGGCGATCGCTGTGAAGATCGCAGGTAAGGCATTCAGAATTTGCTGCAACATTGCGATCGCCGGTAAGGAAATCGCGTCAATTCGTAAAGCATTCAGGGAAGCGATCGCTACCGGAATCAAAATCAACACGTAAACAATCGTGCCGATAATCGATGATAAAGATTGTGCCCCCGCAGTAGACGAAAGTCCAAAGCGTCTGCCCAACTCATCGACTCCAGTTGCCGCAAGTAAGTTGCTGACAATCCGTCGCACTATATTAGCGACAAACCAGCCAACTACAGCAATCAATGCCGCCGCTAAAATATTCGGCAGAATTGATATAATCTGCGTTACCAGACTTTGTACTGG
Source organism: Nostocales cyanobacterium PMM_0081 (assembly GCA_949127805.1). GTDB lineage: Bacteria > Cyanobacteriota > Cyanobacteriia > Cyanobacteriales > Nostocaceae > Hassallia. Next base: position 1,528 of record CASBQC010000246.1, on the reverse strand, counting down.
TTGTAAAGCCTGCTGCAACCCCAAAGTATCTAAAACTGGGATGAGAAACAGCAAAAAGATGAACCAATACAAAGCGTTGCCAATTGTCTCACTCAAAGACAATTGATTGAGATTTGGGGCAGCATCTCGCGTTTCTGGGGGATTCAAACGCTCATCTAGCCGCAAAGCCCCTAATCCGCGTATAGTTATCAACTTAACGAGGGTAGCTACTAACCAAGCTATTAAGAGGATGACTCCCGCAGCCACCAACCTGGGTAAGAAGTCACCAATTTGATTGAGAAAAGAATTAAGCGGTTGAGAAGCGACTCTCAACTCTAAGGTATCTAATACGCCAACTATCGTTAACAGCAGGATAGACCAAAAGACCAAGCCGGCGATAAATTTCTCCACTTGGACCGTATCAGTACCAGTCAAGCCAGCAGCAATGCGGTTGTCTATCTTAGTGCGATTGAGAATGCCACGTACTACAGCCGCAGCTACAGCCGCAATCAGCCAGCCAATTACTAAAATTACTACTGCCCCCAGCAACCGGGGCAGAAATTGAGCTACCTGTTGGACACTTGCTTGCACATAATTGACTCCATTTGATTGATCTGGTGATAGGGTCGTCGGCGACTGTGCCAAAAAATGCTGTACCCTCATCAACAAACCAAGTTCCATTACCTGGGTTATTCCTTGCCAAGTTGTGTTCATGGTTTTCCCAAATTAAGGTAAACTGTTATCTCAAAAACACGTCATATTATTCTGGCGTGTATTGCATAGCACAAATATACATGCCAGTTAAATCACCAGCATTTTGCTTCTAAATCTACCAGTAAAATCATATAGGAAGTTGATATCAAGAGTATTTTTTTTATTTGTTTGGTTGACAACCCCTTTGAGAAATTACTAGCTTCAAAAGAGTAAATTATCACTGATTTTGGCGTAATTGTATATATTTTTATTTCTAAAGTAGAGTTGGCTTTAGTATTGATTTAGTGTATTAGCATCGCTAAATATGGCGTTATTGTAAGTGCAGCAATAGTTTAAAAGATGTACAATGTCTCAAGTTTTTGAACAGTCAATTCAAATTAATGCTACAGCGACAGTGGTTGAGAGATGTATTACCGATTTAGCTCTCATGCACCGTTGGCTTAACCCAGTGTTGCGTTGCGAACCTGTAGGCGAAACTTGGAGTAGCAATAATGGTAGTAAAAGTAAGTTTGTAATTCAAATACCGATAATAAAACCGACATTAAATAGTACAGTTGTGGAAAGACAACCGGGTTTGGTAGTGTGGGAGTTTGACGGTTTTTTCACTGGACGCGATCGCTGGGAATGTCAACCCGTCGAAAAAGGAACGCGTCTAGTTAATCGCTTTGAATTTGAGATTCCCAACCCTATAATTAGCTGGGGGTTCAAAACCTTCGCCGAACCCTGGACGAAAAAAGACATGCAAGAACAACTGCAACGACTCAAACTAGTAGCGCAGGAAGTACAGCAAGGCTAAAAGTCAATGGTCAATGGTCAATGGTCAATGGTCAATGGT
>CASBQC010000245.1 GCA_949127805.1 Nostocales cyanobacterium PMM_0081 | reverse complement strand
TCTTAAGCATTTACACTGTAGAATAATGTAGCTCTACGAACCCTCGCCAGCCTACGCAGACTAAAATCCTTGATTTTCCATAGTCTGCGTAGGCAGACTTTGTTTGTTTAGCCGCGACTTCTAGTCGTCAGGCTTAATATTTTGCACTTTCATTGCCTCAATTATGTATTATTGAAGACATTCTTATTATAGTAAATTTCCGTACTACCAAACTTATTTTTTGTGCCCAGTGCCCCTACCCTGCACCGGACGCCTAAAAGCGAATGCGTGAAGTTAATTATTCACACAATCTTTATACATAATTGTTTTGAATAAATACTTCCGAAGCGCAAGAAATTGAGGAAAATATTAAATTAAGTAGAGTATCACTCGACTTATGTAAATTATTCTAGGAAAATATGACTCATTCCTTTCTAGAACGCTTGCACAGTCCAGACCGTCCCGTTCTCGTCTTTGATGGAGCGATGGGAACGAACTTGCAAACGCAAAACCTGACTGCTGAGGATTTCGGTGGTCCTCAGTACGAAGGTTGCAACGAATATCTCGTCCATACCAAACCGGAAGCTGTCGCTAAGGTTCACCGCGATTTTCTCGCTGCGGGTGCAGATGTCATCGAGACTGACACTTTTGGTAGTGCGTCAATTGTACTTGTCGAGTACGACCTTGCAGACCAGGCATATTACCTAACTAAAGCCGCAGCAGAATTAGCCAAAGGTGTCGCGGCTGAATTTTTCACCCCAGAGAAACCCCGATTTGTCGCCGGTTCGATGGGACCAACAACCAAGTTACCAACCCTGGGACATATCGACTTTGACACGATGAAAGCCTCTTTTGCCGAACAAGCAGAAGGACTGTGGGATGGTGGTGTCGATTTGTTTTTGGTGGAAACTTGTCAAGATGTGCTGCAAATCAAAGCCGCGCTGAATGCAATTGAAGAAGTTTTTGTCAAAAAAGGCGATCGCCGTCCGGTGATGGTTTCTGTGACAATGGAAACTATGGGGACAATGTTGGTAGGGACGGAAATTAATGCCGTCGTCACCATTTTAGAACCATATAAAATTGACATTCTCGGTCTGAACTGCGCTACCGGTCCAGACTTGATGAAACCACACATCAAATATCTCTCGGAACATTCGCCTTTCATCGTTTCCTGTATTCCCAACGCGGGTTTACCGGAAAACGTCGGCGGTCACGCACACTACCGTCTGACACCGATGGAATTACGGATGTCATTGATGCACTTTGTTGAAGATTTAGGTGTCCAAGTGATTGGGGGTTGCTGTGGGACGCGTCCAGAACACATTCAACAAATGGCAGAAATTGCCTCATTACTGAAGCCAAAAGTCAGACATCCGGAACTTGAACCAGCAGCAGCGTCAATTTACAGCACCCAACCCTACGACCAAGATAACTCTTTCTTGATTGTCGGCGAACGTCTCAACGCCAGCGGTTCTAAAAAGTGCCGCGATTTACTCAACGCGGAAGATTGGGATGGACTCGTTTCAATGGCAAGGGCACAGGTAAAAGAAGGGGCACACATCCTTGATGTCAACGTCGATTACGTCGGACGTAATGGCGAACGAGATATGCACGAATTGGTTTCGCGCATTGTAAATAATGTTACGTTGCCATTAATGCTCGACTCCACCGAATGGGAAAAGATGGAGGCGGGTTTAAAGGTTGCCGGTGGTAAGTGTTTGCTGAATTCCACCAATTACGAAGACGGTGAAGCGCGTTTCTTGAAGCTGTTGGAGTTAGCGAAGAAGTACGGCGCTGGTGTCGTAATTGGCACTATCGATGAAGATGGAATGGCGAGAACTGCTGAGAAAAAATTCCAAATTGCTCAACGTGCCTATCGTCAAGCTGTAGAATTCGGCATTCCGGCAACAGAGATATTTTTTGATACTCTTGCTCTACCAATTTCTACTGGGATTGAAGAAGACAGAGAAAACGCCAAAGCCACAATTGAATCGATTCGACGCATTCGTCAAGAATTGCCGGGAAGTCATGTAATTTTGGGTGTATCGAATATTTCCTTCGGTTTAAACCCAGCAGCGCGGTTAGTGCTGAACTCGATGTTTTTGCATGAAGCGATCGCAGCGGGAATGGATGCGGCGATCGTTAGCCCTAACAAGATTTTACCACTTTCTAAGATTGAACAACGCCATCAAGAAGTTTGCCTTGAGTTGATTTACGATCAGCGTCGGTTTGAGGGTAATGTCTGCGTTTATGATCCCTTGGGAGAATTGACAACATTATTTGAAGGAGTGACAACCAAACGCGATCGCTCTTTGGATGAAAGTCTCCCCATAGAAGAACGTCTCAAGCGTCACATCATCGACGGTGAACGCATTGGTTTAGAGGAACATCTGCAAAAGGCTTTAGAGAACTATCCCCCCTTACAGATTATAAATGTCTTTTTGCTCGATGGCATGAAAGTTGTCGGTGAATTGTTCGGGTCTGGGCAAATGCAGCTACCTTTCGTATTACAATCTGCGGAAACCATGAAAACAGCGGTTGCTTTTTTAGAACCGTTCATGGAAAAGTCAGAATCAGGCAATAATGCCAAGGGAACGTTTATTATCGCTACGGTAAAAGGCGATGTTCACGACATTGGTAAAAACCTGGTGGATATCATCTTGTCGAACAACGGTTACAAGGTGATTAATTTAGGAATTAAACAGCCGGTGGAAAATATCATTCAAGCATACGAAAAGCATCAAGCTGATTGTATTGCCATGAGTGGTTTGCTGGTGAAATCTACCGCTTTCATGAAGGAGAATTTGCAGGCTTTCAACGAAAAGGGAATAACTGTACCGGTGATTTTAGGTGGTGCAGCGTTGACTCCCAAGTTTGTCCATGAAGATTGTCAAAACGCTTACAAAGGTAAAGTGGTTTACGGCAAAGATGCATTTTCTGACTTGCATTTCATGGATAAATTAATGCCAGCAAAATCTGCAAATAACTGGGATAATTTGCAGGGATTTTTGAATGAAGCTGAACAAGAGTCACAAAATGGGCATAAAGAAGTAGCAGAAAAAGCCAAAGAAGAAACTGATGAACCTAAGGTAATAGATACTCGTCGTTCGGAAGCGGTGACGGTGGATATTGAACGTCCAACACCACCTTTTTGGGGAACTCAAGTTTTACGCGAAAGTGATATTTCTATTGAGGAGATATTCTCTTATTTAGATTTGCAAGCTTTGATTGCGGGACAATGGCAATTCCGCAAGCCAAAGGAACAATCTAAGGAGGAATATCAGGCTTTTTTGAATGAGAAGGTTTACCCGATTTTAGATACTTGGAAGCGGCGAATTATTGAGGAGAATTTGTTGCATCCCCAGGTGATTTACGGGTATTTTCCTTGTCAGTCTGAGGGGAATACGCTTTATGTTTATGATACAAACCTCACAGATGCAGAGGTAAGAACAAGTTTTGAGTTTCCGAGGCAAAAGTCGTTGAGAAGGCTTTGTATTGCAGATTTCTTTGCGCCGAAGGAATCGGGAATTATTGATGTGTTTCCGATGCAAGCGGTGACTGTGGGTGAGGTTGCGACGGAGTTTGCTCAGAAGTTGTTTGCCGCTAATCAATACACTGATTATCTGTATTTTCACGGCTTGGCGGTGCAGGTGGCAGAAGCTTTGGCTGAGTGGACGCACGCTCGAATACGGCGTGAGTTGGGTTTTGCGGCTGAGGAACCGGATAATCTTCGCGATATTTTGGCGCAGAGATATCGGGGTTCGCGGTATAGTTTTGGCTATCCGGCTTGTCCGAATATGCAGGATCAGTACAAGCAGCTGGAGTTGTTGGGAACTGACAGGATTAAGATGCATATGGATGAAAGTGAGCAGATTTATCCAGAACAGTCTACAACGGCGATTATTTGCTATCACCCAGTAGCGAAGTACTTTAGCGCGTAAGCTCTTCCCCTCTCCTTATTAAGGAGAGGGGTGCCCAAAGGGTGGGGTGAGGCAAGCGCAAGCAAGCTGGAAGTATGCGGCAACTAGGGGCGAAGAAGCGTCAGCAATCCTCAGAAAGTACCGCTAATAACGAACTATGGGATGTAGAAACCCACAGTTCAGGCGTAGCCAACTGTGGGTAGTTCATGCCTTCAATAACTCTTCTCAACCACTGTTCCCACCAAACAGGCTCTATCCCAGTTAACGCCACTTAAATTTGCACTGTCTAACTCAGCACACAGCAAGTTTGCTCCTGTTAAATTCGCTCCTGCTAAATTCGCAGAGCGCAAGTCAGCTTCTTCTAAATTTGCCTCACTTAACAACGCACCTTGCAAATCTGCGCGACTCAAATCTGCACCTTTGAGATTTGCACCGGTGAGGTTCGCACCACGCAAGTCAGCACCGCGCAAGTCAACACCTTGCAAGTTGACATTCATCAAATTGCTGCCACTTAAGAAAGCACCCGCTAAACAAACATCGCTGAGTGTGGCTCCCATCAAGTTAGCACCCCGCAAGTTGCTACCGCGCAAGTCAGCGCCGGTTAAATCTGCTTGCATCAAGTTTGCTCCCATTAAGTTTGCTCGCAAGTCAGTTTGTACGAGGATGGCTCCCATTAAGTTAGCTCCTTCTAAATGCCCACCTTCGAGTTTAGAATTAGCCAAATTTGTGCCGACAAGATTGGCACCAGCAAGATTAATGCGGCTTAAATCTAATCTAGTCAGTTCCTCGTCTTCTAAATCTGCCCCTGGAAGTTGTTTAAGTTTTCCCGATCGCAATGCTTCAATATTCATAAGTTAAGTTATATCCAGTTGGTAAATATACGCACACACACTCACGCCCGCGAAGGGCGGGACGTTGCGCGTAGGAAGGAAAAGGAGGCAGGCTATAACTGTTGAGGCTGCCGACCCACACGAGTGTATCTGTAGCTGCACCCCTTCGCCTCAGTGTCAGTTACTATACCACGTACCAGGACTGGATCGGCACACGAGTGTACGTGTAGCCGCACCCTTCGCGGGCGTGTCGGTTATTTCAATATTCATTTTTCATAACGGCGGTTTTAGTTTCGCTATCTAGCCTCGCATCAAGTAGCCACATTCCAGCACTAACTTTGGGTGTCATCAAAGGTAATTCGATTCCTTGTTGCAAGCCCATAACTAACAAAGCGAGGGTATCTATTAGTTTAGGATCAAAGCGCGTCGATTGTTGCTGTCTGCACTCTTCTAAAGCAGCCGCAAATATCTCTTCGCGACTCAATTGAGATGCTTGCTTCTCATTGACTCGCCACTGAAAGTCTCCTACCAATGCTAAAATTCTCGACTCTAAAGGAATTTCATCGCCAGATAAGCCGGCTGGTTCACCTGTACCATCCCACCATTCGGTTTGATGAGTAATAATTTGTGCTACTGCTCGCAGTCGCGGCATGGTTCGCAATACCTGCGCTCCTGGTACTAGGGGACAAGTTAAGGGACAGCAGGGGGCATCTTCGTGGTAACGTGTAGATGTACCTGGTGTGAGAATGCTTTCTGCTTTTTGTAGCGGATCTATGCGATGCAGCAAACCAGCAAGGCGCAATCTTTTAACTTGCCATGCGGGAAGATCCAATACTTGAGCGATCGCTTCACAAAGCACTACCACTTCTGCTGCTGCCATTGGATTTTTGACATCAGCCATATCCATCAGTTGCGCCATTCGCAAAAATGCCTGGATTTCGTTGGAAACCAAGTTGCGATCCAAGCTTTGCTTACTTGGCGCTGTGGGTGTAGATAAATTATCTTGCCCAGTCTGTAAATAATCTACCACACGGGAGACTACTGCACCCAAGTTTTTTGATGTGGCAAGGCTAGGCTGAATTGTCTGTTTATGTGCTTTGAGTTTCTTTGCTAATTCTAAATTGTATGGTTCGATGTGGGCGATCGCTATTTCTGCTGTTTGATGGACTAATTCTGGTTCAAATGTCCACAACCCATAAAATTTACGCTCTTGATCGGATGCGGGAAGCCCTGCCGTGCCATAATCAGCTTCCGATAGCTCTTGACAAAGTACCATTGCTGTGTAGTTAGGCGAGAGAATAATCAAGTGCCATTCTTGGGCGACTGGATCGCTCGTATCTAAGGCTACTAAGTCTACGTTGTCAAGAAGGCTTGTGGGATGTTCGGCAAAACCTGCATCTTGGGCAGCCATGATGACGATTTGGCGGGAGTTTTTGGCAATATCTGCATAGCGATCGGCTTCTTGCAAATACCATTTTCCCTGTTGAAAGGCTGTGATTACTAAAGGTTTAGTATCATCGCTTAAAATATGGTCTTCTAGGGCATGGCACAGTGATACCAGCGTATTTTTATAATACACCCCGAATCGAACGGGTCTGGTGCTGTGACGGTGAGCAGTTTCTAGTTGTTGGAGTATTGAGCCTTCTAACATGGGGGTTGAGTTTTATTATACGAACCGCAGAGGCGCAGAGTGCGCGGAGAAAAAAGGGGGAGAGGGGGGAAAGAAGAATTATTCTCCTTTTCTCCTTGTCTCCTTGTCCCCTTGTCTCTTATAATACCCCCGCCAGTTGCTTATCTTTCGTTTCTATTGGCGCGGAAAGTGCGGATTCTAAGTCAGCGCAACCGAGTTTCTCTTCTAGGATTTTCATGACTTCGCGTCCGAAGTCGTTGGGGTTTTGTTGCCAAGCTTGCAAGCAAACTTCACCAAAGAAGGAACCGAGGGGTTCGGGGTTCCAAAGAAGTTTTTTCGCTGTCCAGGGCATCAAGCTCATTGGATCGTATCCTGGTTTAAGGATGCCTTCTTTGAAAGCATATTCTTCTAAGTGGGTATGGGGTTGCAATCCAATAAAAAATATCGCAGGTTCGACTTTATCAGCGCCGAAAATGCGTTCTAATTCGCGGTGGTAGGCGATGGTTTGGCGAATGGTTTCGGGACGTTCGTCAATGACGTTAAATGAATAGTTGACAGAAACTAAGTCATTGAAACCAGCTGCTTTTAAGTCGCGGCAATTTTGTAAGACGGTTCGCAGATTATACCCCATCCGCATTTTCCGCACAAGTTCTTGGGAACCGCTGGTGATCCCGATTTCAAAGTAGTTCATCCCGGTTTTTGCCATCAATTCACACAACTCTGGTGTGAGGTTGTCTGCTCTGATGTATGCTGCCCAATGAATATCTGTCATGCCAGAATCGACGATTTTCTGTAAAAGTTCTACAGCATCGTTGATAAATTTCCGTGCGGGGATGAATTGGGCATCGGTAAACCAGAAGTTGCGAATGCCGCGATCGTATAATTGACGTATCTCGGCGACAACTTCATCCGCTGGGTTGATGCGTACTTGCTTGCCTTCAACGACGGTGTAAACGCAATAACAGCAGTTGTGGGGACATCCGCGCTTGGTTTGGACACCGATGTAGAAGTCTTGTTCTTGCAAATAGTAGTTAAAGTCAGACCAGATGCTTTCTATATAATGGTAGTTACAGGCGCTTTTTTCTAAGGGGGTGGGTTGTTCGTGAATTAGGCGATCGCGTGGTTGTGCTTCTCCCACTACATAACAGCGTTCATCCTGGAAGCTTCTGCCACTTAACAGTTTTTCCAATAGGGTTTCGCCTTCACCTATAGATATAATTGTCTGTTTAGGCAAACTTTTACCCAACTGTTCGTAAAACACGCTAACTGCACCACCACCAACAATTGCACGCGCTTGCGAATTGTATTTTTTGGCGCGTTTTAAACCGCGTTTGATTAATCCCAAGTTTCGCCACAATTCTACATAGTAGGCGATAAAGATTCGCCCACCGCCGAATGCGCCGCGTAGTTTGATGAAAGGGTTCTTGGCGTAGTAAAATTCAAAGGCGTTTTGTAGTGGATTTCCACCACGTCCACCGACTGGAGCATAAATTTGGATATCCCGCCAAGAAAATACTAGCAGTGTCGGTTTAAATTCATCGATACACGTATCAAGGGCAGAGTAATAGTCTAAAGGTGGCACAGTTCCCATATCGAAAATCCGCTGTTCGATATTGGGAAATAGTTTATGAACGTGATCGCAAAGATAAACTACCCCAATGGGAAAAATCGGGTTACAAGGAAGACGAACGTAGAGAATTCGGTTTTCCATCATCGGTGTTTTAACTTCCATTTTGCCATTCCTCAGCGTTCAAAAAAGAGAAATATTTGAGTTTCAAGGGTGTTTGTTGTGTTTTTATTCGTGTATCACGCATCGTACTTTACATTTAAGCTCCTGATTGATACCACCAGTAAACAGTAAGTGTTGCATCTGTGGTAGTAGTTGTAGGACGAGAGCACTTACAGATGTATATTTTTATAGATGAGTTTTCTGAAAGCAATTTCCATATAACTTTACGATAACATCCAGTTTATCCATTAAGCGATCGCCTGCGCCTGTTAGTTGCGATCGCGCGTCAATCCCAAAAATTCCCCCCCCTGGTATAGGAAAAATAAGCCTTTCCTTGCTAATAATCGTCACTACTTATATGAAGTAAGTTACAGATGTTTCGCTCAAGGCGGAAAAATTAAATAGAAATCTGCTTAATCGATAATTCCCAAAAAAACATAAACCTTAACAATATTTTTAGATAATTGACAGAACTTATGAGAGAAATTATCAAGAAAAGCTCAGTTGGTATTCGGAGTTACAGTACATGGGGATCAGCCGGTGTTAGCTTTGCTGGTGTAATATAAAATTGTGGCGTAAAGCTCTTTAGCAGTTATGGCTCAAATATTAGATCCTTTACCACCAGAGCAATCAGGGAAACTTCTCTGCTGCTACGTTAATGCCACGAGCAAAATACAGGTGGCTCGTATTTCCAATATTCCCAACTGGTACTTTGAAAGGGTTGTTTTTCCAGGACAAAGGCTAGTTTTTGAAGCCCCAAGAGTTGCTCACCTAGAGATTCATACGGGGATGATGGCAAGTGCAATTTTATCAGATACAATTCCATGCGATCGCCTCGCCTTAGACGAACCTAGTACCAATGAGTTTGGCACAGACTCAGAAACCGGGATAGATCCAATCAATAAAAAAAACTTGATCCAGGTAATTAACACAAAAATCGGCGATACAACACAATCCTTTAAAATCACTGGTTTAGTATCTGTTGATTAAAAAAAACAATTTTACTCAATGCATAGGGTTGCTGGACTCAGCAACCCTATGCATGTTTATTAGTCAATAGTCAATCAGTCAAGAGTCAAGAGTCAATAGTCAATCAGTCAATCAGTCAATGGTCAATGGTCAATGGAAATTAAAGACCCTCGATTTTTGATGCACGAATAAGATAAAAATTTTTCCATGCCCAATGCCCCACTTTCATCTACAATCCTTAATATGGATCTGCCTTCTTTCGTTTGGTTGTGGAAAATAGCAGCTTGGTCAATGGGTTTGTCGCTGTTGGCTTATTTGTTGCTTGCGGTAACTGGGGTTTTAATGTTTCAGGTGAGAACTTCTCGGCGTCTGTCTTTTATACCGGCGTTTGGGGGAGGAAATCAAAAAGTGCGCGATCTCCACTTTCTGATGGGTTGCTGCATGGTAAGTTTAGTCATGTTACTATTGGCGATCGGTATTGTTGGCACTTACGGTCACTTTGGTTCCCTAGGACACTCCTCACACCTATTAGCTGGTTTGATAGTCGTAGCGTTAGTTTTAATATCTGCTTTTAGTGCCACCCAAATTAGCGCACTTAAATCCTGGGCTAGACCTTTACACATCGGGACGAACATTATTTTATTTATCGGTTTTGCTTGGGTATCGCTAACCGGTTGGATTGTAGTTCAAAAATATTTACCGTAATCGGTTTGACTTTGTAGCTGAATGGTTTCGTTAATATGTAATTAAAGCAAGCGATCGCCATTTCAGCCGTGACAGCATCAACTAATACCTCAACTTTCATTTTTCCTCTTTCTCCGTTAATTCGCATCGCCCTGTTAAGCCTCTATATAGCCCTCACAGCACCATTACCTTTTTTATCCAAGGCAACAGCCTCACCCATACCCCCAAGATTATTGTGGGTAGGAATCAGCATCGGTTTTGTTGCCTTGTATGCAGTCTTAACCGAAAGAGTAATTTTAGACGACCAAGGAATTCAAGTTACCTACCCCGTTTGGGTTCCGCGCTTCTTTCGTAAAGGTTGGTCTTTACCTTGGTCGCAAGTCAAAGAATTAAAACCCCGTACCACAGGGCAAGGAGGTTTAGTTTATTACTTCCTCAGTCAAGACGGCAAAGCTTATTTACTACCAATGCGCGTGGCAGGATTTGCCCAATTAGTCCGCCAAGTGCAAGCCAAAACAGGCATTGACACCACAGATGTCTACCCTTTAGCACAACCCTGGATGTACTTAGCTTTACTTGTATCTACATTCCTCTTACTATTAGTTGATGCTTGGACTATCACCACAGCTTTAACATTGGGTAGCTTAAATTAAATCTTCTTAACCTTTGCGGCTTTGCGCCTTTGCGTGAGATAAAGAAGAATTAATACCTACCGAATCTGCACTTGGATAATCCCAAACTAAAGCTAGAGCAAGTAAATCTATTTGCCAAACTGAAAACCCTTAAAAGCAACCAACAAGGATATCCCATATTACAAGATATTTCCTTTGAGGTTACCAAAGGCGAATTTATCGCTATTATCGGGCTGACTGGTGCTGGCAAAACTTCGCTATTACGCCTGATCAACCGCCTTGATGAACCGAGTAGCGGTAAAATCTATCTAGAAAATCAAGAGTATCGGCAAATTCCAATCAGAGAGTTACGCGCTAATGTGACACTCGTAGCCCAAGAAGCCAAATTATTGGGAATGACAGTGACACAAGCGTTAGCTTATCCGTTAGTTTTGCGTGGTTTAGACAAACAGACAATTGGGGAACGTGTCAGTTACTGGATAGAACAACTGCACATTCCCAATGATTGGTTAGGAAGGACTGAGGTGCAACTTTCGGCAGGACAAAGACAATTAATAGCTTTAGCTCGTGCTTTAATAATCCAACCGAAAATTTTATTATTAGACGAGCCAACATCAACTCTTGACATTGGCACGGCAGAGCATCTCATGCAAGTCTTAAAACTAACTCAAAATCATCAAACCACCATTCTCATGGTAAATCACCAATTAGAGTTAGCTCAGATGTCTTGTACCCGCTTATTACACCTCCACCAAGGTCGCTTGTTAGCAAATCAAAAAGCCGTCTCAGTAGACTGGGTTAACTTACGCCAAAATTTGACACAAGCACAAACTCAAGTAGATGAAGAATGGGGTTAGTTGTTAATTGTTGGTTGTTGGTTGTTGCTTGTTGACTACTAACCACTATCCACTATCCACCATCAACTATCCACTATCCAGTAACTACCTCCCCTTCGGAAATTTGACTGCTAAGAGTTGAACGTTGATTAGTAAATCTCTCTTTCGCTAACTTTGCTTGTGATTGTGGCGGGTTGGCATTTATAATTTCCATGTTAAAGCGATATCCGACATTGCGGATAGTTTGAATCAAACTGGGTTGTCGAGGATCTATCTCAACTTTTTTCCGTAATGATAAAACGTGAGTATCAATAGTACGTGGGTTATCTATCGCATCTGGCCAAGCGCGACGTAGCAATTCTGTCCTACTTAGAGCCACTCCGCCTGCTTGCGCTAAAACATACAGTAAACTGAACTCTTGCGGTGTTAAATCGATAAATTCGCCTTGAAAGCGGACGCGGCGCTGGACTAAATCGATTTGGATCGAGCCATAATCGAGATAAGCTGGCGCTACAGGTGTGCGTCTGCGGCGAATTAGTGATTCTACCCGCGCTAGAAACTCTTGCATCCCAAAAGGTTTGCTGAGATAGTCATCTGCCCCAGCTTTCAAACCAGCGACGATATCGGCTTCATTAGTCCGGGCAGATAGCATTAAAATTAAAGGTTGTTGCTGACGATGCAACCAACGGCAAAACTCAATGCCATCGCCATCAGGCAAATCAGCATCAAGAATAATTAGTGTTGGTTGTTGGCTGATAAAAACTTCCCTTGCTTGATAAATACTGGCGGCTTGATGCACGCGATACTCTAGTTGTTGCAAGTGCCAACCCAGCAACGACCTTAGATGGGGATTTCCCTCAATGATTTCAATACAAACCGATCCCACGGTGGCAATACCCCTTAGCGTCGATGACTTTCAAAGTAACAAAGCCAATGTCTAAGGTTTTGTAGCCCTTGTTACCTCCATTGTGATTAGCATAACTTTTTCTAATAAAAAAGCTCACAAGGTAGGTAATTTATGCTTTCGCAAAGCTTAATTGGTAATCTTCTTAAATTTTTGTTAGAATTCCGGGAAAGTAAAATCATCATTCGTTAAACATCTTGCTTTGAGGAAGGTGCTATTGACAAACAAAATCTGACCAAATAAGCTAATCCTTACCAAAGCTATCTTTCAACATAAATATGAAAAAATATTCCATCTGGTAGATGAAATAAATGCTTACACCCCTCGGTCAATTTAAGCTAGTTTGAGAGAAAATCATAAGAATATCTTACTAGCAATTCCTTTTCCCGTTCTTCTGGAATAGGATCTAGTTAGACTGTAGCCAGTAGGTAGCGATCGCAAAGTAGAGTTATCATCTTCAATTTGATGGCAACCTGAAAGTAAGACTTCACATTTACCTGTGAATCATTTACAATTCTCATTCTTAAGAGATTTCTATCCTCACTTATGCTCCAAGACACACAAACCATTCGCTACTACCAAAGACTTACCGACGCCTTCGTCGAGCTATGGAATCGCGGTTATCGGACGGATGATATGCGGATGTATTTGGATGGATATCTAGCCGCACTGCGACATAGTAACGCTATTGAACCTTATCTGATTCATCGCTTAGAGGAGGAAGCCAGCCGCTATTTATACGATGGATCGAACTTTGTCATGACCCAACTAGAGCCAGAGACACAACGACAACACGATTACTACTAATGCCCTGTTAGAGTTAATCGTTAGCAATTGTTAATCAACGCTGATGATTATAACATATTATCAGCATTGGTCAATGGGTAATATTGGTCATAATCCGACAAGTTGTATGTATTTATAAAAAATAATTCCTTCAGCCAAGTTTTGGGCTAACCAGACAAGGCTGAGGGAATTTTAGAACAAGCGCGTTACGATTGCTTATTGCCGTACTCGGCATCGCGCTTTTTTAGTGATTGCGTTGAAATCCAGAGATATCAGATAGTAAGACTGTTAAGGGCGATCGCCTACAGCTTCAAATGACCAAAGACGTTTTGTCTTACGAAGCTAAAGCAACTTCCACCATTTGTTGCAATTCGCCTTTTTGGTACAGTTCAATCAAAATATCAGAACCGCCAACGAATTGACCATTAACATAGACTTGGGGAATTGTGGGCCAATTGGAATATTCTTTAATTCCCTGACGGATTTCTTGGTCAGCGAGAATGTCAAGGGTCTCAAAGGGAACTCCCAAGGTATTGAGAATTTGCACAACATTGTTGGAGAAACCGCACTGAGGCATCAACTTGGTTCCCTTCATGAAAACCATAATCTTGTTCTGTGTTAACAAGTTGTCAATTTTCTCTTTAACTTCTGGTGTCATGTTCTTTCGGTTTCCTATTATGGGTTCAAGAGTGAGGAGTTATGAAGCGGCTGTTGTCTGCCAAGACTCAGGAGTGTACGTTTTGAGTGCTAAAGCATGAATTGAATCATTTGACATGGCTTGCTGCAAAGCAGCATAAATTAACTGATGTTGTTGCACCAGTCCCTTGCCTGCAAACTGCGATGAAACTACAGTGACTTGATAGTGGTCGCCGCCACCAGTCAAGTCTTGCACCTGAACTTGGGCATCTGGCAGTTCCGCCTTAATCATTGCCTCAACTTGCTGCGGACTAATCATCGCCATTCCTGAAAAACTTCTGTTTCTATTATTAACAACAAATGCGTGTCAGCTACCTTTGCCAACATAAGATTTTAGCAATGGTTAGCATACACGCTCCTTCGCGATCGCACACTTTTTGAGAACGCCATGTCATGGCACACAATCCCATCCTAGCATTCGGGGTTCCGGAGGGGGCGAGAAGAAGAAAAGAATAATCAACGAAAAAAGAGTTTTTATTTCTTGGGAGAGGAATTACCACTAGTACGGGGGGAGGGGGAGGAAGAACTACTACCAGTGCGAGGATAAGGAGAATCCACAAAACCTAATTCTAATAACTGTTGGTAAGCCTTCTTACCTAAGTCCCGCGTTGGGTTTTGAGAGCGAATAATCTGAACCAGCAAAGGCACAGCTAATTCTGGCTGATTTTGCGCCCGATGTACCAGCGCTAGCTGATACGTCGATTCATCTCGCATTTGAGCAGTTTCTAGCGCCTTTTTTCGCAGGGAATCAGAAATTCTGTTATCAATTCCCGAAAAGCTAGAATTCAGGTCTTGATAAAAATTAGATAGTTGGTTAAAAACCTGACGTGCTTCCTGGAGTTTCTTAGCAGCTGTAGCATAGTTTTGAGAACCAACTGCACTACTTGCCTCACTCATCAGACGCTTGCCGCCCTCAATACTTAAAAGAGTACCATTTGGTGCGGTGGGACGGAGATTGTTCGGGTCGTCCGGGTCAATAGGTTGTGCTTGGTTAGGATTGCTTGGTAACTTGATTACTTGAGCATTCACAGGTGATAGCAAGCTGAGGGCTGCTACCAATGAGAAACAAGTGAAGCGAATTAAGGGAATTGCAGCAAAGTTCATTCTTATAAATTGGCGCAACAATTACACACAATAGGTATGGAAACTTCGGGTATCTTAACTCTGTTTTGGTCTCTGATAAAAGCAAAGCTACATACTAAGTTTCTTTTTTTTAGACTAAACATTGGTGTAATCGAGTTCCCGCACACCACCGTGCAGGGGACTGGGGACTGGGGGACTCCTTGGAGACTCCTTGGAGACAAGGGGGAATTTGCTCCTCCAATTACCAATTACCAATTAGCAATTACCTATTACCCGATGCCCAATTCCCAATTCCCGAATTCATAACCCATGACTAAGAATTAGGAACCTCAGCAAATATGTGATTAATCATCTCTGATTCGTGATGGCTTAATTGTTGCAACATTTTTGCTAAATCAGCTGTCAGGCGTTTAGCATCTTGTTTCACGCAACCATGAGTGTAATCTGCTACTGGTAGCGGGGAACCAATGTGGATGCTAACATCCGTACCCCACTTAGGATAAGGTTGGCTGTAATTAATATTGATCGGGACAATTTTAACCCCCAGTCCTGGGTGACTAGATTCAGCACTCAAAGCCAAACGTGCAATTCCCGGCTTTAACGGGTGAACTTCACCATCACGATAAATTCCACCTTCGGGAAAAATAACCAAGGTTTTTCCTTGCTGGAGTAGTTCAACACCGTGCCGCAGAGTGCTAATGGACGGACGTTTAGGATCTACAGGAAACCCACCTAAGCGTCTGACGAACCAGCCTTGAAACCCTTGACATTCACTGATTGTTACCATAAAACGCAAGTCTCGACCTGCCACACAGCAACTAGCAGCGTAGGGCACTAGCAATGCATCCCAACGCGCCCGATGGGTGGGAGCGAGGATAATTGGACCCGTGGTGGGGATATGTTCTTCGCCAAAGATCCTGATTTGGCGAAAGAAGAACGGTAAAAGGAAATGACGCCCTAACACATACGCCAAGGGAGCTAACCAAGGAGAAACTTGAGAGGTCGTAGGAGCCAATTTAGCAATTGTTTGTGAATTGGCAGATGTTTTCTGGCAAATATTAGCAAAAGTGTGAAGTTCCATCATCACGGTGGCTGCTGATTGTCGGGTCAATTGTCATCAAAGCTATGTTAGATACACCGTAGATTCTCTTTATTGATTTGTGTCACACCTACCGGACAGTTTTACCTCTGTCCGTTAAGTTTTGCTACTTCGGCGCACTTCAAACCAGGCTTGCAACTGTTGACGACTCTTAAACTCTTCAATGCCTGCGATTACACGCAAGCGATGATTAGAAGCGGCGCTATCAGGTATGTTGGCGACGGTACGAATTGAGCCAGTTTTTGGATCGTCCACGCTATAGACAAGAAGCCCTAAACGTGCTTGCACAATAGCACCCGCACACATCGGGCAAGGTTCTAAAGTTACGTAGAGAGTGCATTCGTTAAGACGCCAGCTTTGCAAGATTTTCGCAGCTGACCTAATGGCGATAATTTCTGCATGAGCTGTGGGGTCTTTGTCGCGTTCTTTTCGATTTTCACCCCCTGCAATAAAATTTCCAAATGAATCAATTATAACAGCGCCTACGGGAATTTCTCCCGCATTACCTGCTGCTTGTGCAAATTCTAGGGCATGAGTCATCCATTGTCTATGTATAAGATATTCTGAGTATTTAGTTAACATATTCTTATTTAAAGGGGCATTGGGCATAGGGTATGGGGCATGGAAAAAATCTCCCATTAAACAATTGCCCAATCCTTAAACACTTAAACAGTTACTTGGGTGAGAAGAGAGTTAAGTTGACCTTGGGTATCTAGCTGATAAATGTCATCACAGCCGCCAATATGCTGATTATTGATAAAAATCTGCGGTACGCTACGGCGTCCGTTGGCACGTTCAGCCATTTTCGCTCTGGCTGTTTCGTCACCGTCGATTTTGTATTCGGTGAAGTTGACACCTTTCCACCAGAGCAGTATCTTGGCACGGATGCAATAAGGGCAAGTTTGCCAAGTGTAAATTTCCACGTTTGCCTTAACTCGTTCTGGGTTGCGACCTAAAAGGGGGTTGAGAAACTTCAGCATATTTTTGTGTTATGGATTTTGGTAATTTTTTCCTAGCTTAACTATTAGAAGAGTGAAAAAATGTTGCAGAAAAAGCCAATTACTAATTATTAATCGCCTTTTGCTTGACAAACGCGCAAAAGTAGATTTCCACCACGTTGAAATTCATAAGGTACTTGCTTGATTTCAACTACATATCCTTGCTTTTGTAATTCACTCAGTACTGGGTGGAGTAGGGGGGAGGGTTCTCCGGAGATGTTTAATAGAGGGAAAATTCTGGCTTCTTTGGCAACTCGGCACATTTCGGCGATCGCTTCTATATGAAATTCTGCGGAAAAGTGGTCAGAATAGGTAAACAAAAAATGAGAACACAACGCCAATTCAAACTGATTTGCCTGAAATGGTAGCACAGGTAAACCATCGGTTAAATAACGTTTTTTCTCTAATCCTGTGGGAAAATCTTCTAAAAATTGATGCATTGCTGCCATGCGAATCTCGCCTAACTTTGCGGGAGATTCAATCTCTATCCAAAGGTAGTTGTGTTGATTGTTCTCAATCCCATTCATAATCAACGAATAGGTTTCTTGGATGCGTTTAGCAATCTCGCTTCCAGAGAACTGATAAATTGGATCGCAAGAAATTACTTGATATCCTTGACTATTCATTTCGGCGTTGAAACTGGCAGGACCTCCAGCACAATCAATAATTTTTAAGTTGAGGTCAGAACCTTTCAGGTGAAACATTCTGACATACTCTGTCATTGAACGTCCCCAAGGGACGACTTTTTCAAGTTTTAAACCCACGGGTGTTTATACCTCTTGATAAAAATGATTTTATGATTTAAAAATTCATTACTGATAAGATTATCAGTAAATCAAGACAGATTTCGTCACTATACTTATAAGTATACGTAATATAAACATTTGTGATTTCATGTTTTCTCGCTTGTAAATTTATGAATGTGCAGCTTTTGTATGCAGAGAGGAGCTTTCGATTCTTTGTCATAGGCAGTAAAGATTCCCGGAGTGATTAAAATACTAAAATTCAGGTATTCGCCTAACCTGTAATTGTGACAATTGAACAAAAATACTTGGTAGTATAAGTTGGCTTAGTAAACTAATAAATTAAGTAGCCGCCAGTACAAATTTTGACAGGTATAAAAACAGTAAGTAGCAAAACTTAACACAGAAGCAAGTCAAGACTATTTTCCAGGTGTATCCGCCCTTTGGTAGACTTGAGAATTGATAAAACCACGGAAATTCAAGCAATTTAGAGGGTAGAGTTTGTGGAAAATACACTTGGTTTAGAGATTATTGAAGTAGTTGAACAAGCGGCGATCGCCTCCGCACGTTGGATGGGCAAGGGCGAAAAAGACATCGCTGACGAAGTGGCTGTAGAAGCCATGCGGGAACGAATGAACAAAATTCACATGCGCGGTCGCATCGTTATCGGCGAAGGTGAACGCGATAATGCCCCCATGCTGTACATCGGGGAAGAAGTAGGTATCTGTTCTCGTGAAGATGCCAAAGACTTCTGTAACCCAGATGAATTGGTGGAAATTGATATCGCCGTTGACCCCTGCGAAGGTACTAACCTGGTAGCTTACGGTCAACCCGGTTCGATGGCTGTCTTAGCAATTTCGCAAAAAGGTGGATTATTTGCCGCGCCAGACTTCTACATGAAGAAACTAGCAGCACCTCCAGCCGCTAAGGGCAAAGTAGACATTGACAAGTCACCAACCGAAAACCTGAAGATTCTCTCCGAGTGTCTAGACCGCTCTATTGAAGAACTTGTGGTAGTAGTCATGAAGCGCGAACGCCACAACGATTTAATTAAAGAAATCCGCGAAGCCGGCGCGAGAGTGCAACTAATTTCTGATGGTGACGTGGGTGCAGCCGTATCCTGTGGTTTTGCCGGCACTAACATTCATTGTCTAATGGGTATTGGTGCAGCTCCTGAAGGTGTAATTTCCGCCGCTGCAATGCGGGCTATGGGTGGACACTTTCAAGGACAATTGATCTACGATCCAGAAATAGTGAAAACAGGTTTGATTGGTGAAAGCAAACAAGCTAACATCGAGCGGTTGAATTCTATGAATATCACTGACGTCGATAAGGTCTACGATGCTCATGAATTGGCATCTGGTGAAACTGTGCTGTTCGCTGCTTGCGGTATCACAAGTGGTAACTTAATGCAAGGTGTTCGCTTCTTCCACGGTGGAGCAAGAACTCAAAGCTTAGTTATTTCCAGCCAGTCAAAAAGTGTTCGTTTTGTGGATACGATTCACATGTCTGGCGAGCCTAAAGTTGTTCAATTGCACTAGATAATCGGGCATGGGGTATGGGGCTTTTCCCCTTTCCCCTTTGCCCATTGCCCTTCCCCCAATCCCCATTTAGCAATTACGATTTAACATATGCATATAGCAGTGGTGGGGTTAAGCCATAAAACAGCCCCAGTAGAAGTCCGGGAAAAGCTGAGTATTCCAGAACCACAAACTGAAAGTGCGATCGCTCACTTAGCTAGCTATCCTCATATTCAAGAAGTCGCAATTCTCAGCACTTGTAACCGCTTAGAAATTTACATCGTTACCCCAGAAACTGAACAGGGTATTCGAGAAGTTACTCAGTTTCTTTCTGAATACAGCAAGTTGCCTATTGTGTCTCTGCGACAACACCTGTTTATGTTGCTGCACCAAGATGCGGTGATGCATCTAATGCGGGTTTCAGCAGGTTTAGATAGCCTCGTACTCGGAGAAGGTCAAATTCTGGCTCAGGTGAAGCATACTCACAAACTGGGACAGCAATACAACGGTATTAAAACCATTTTGAATCGATTATTTAAACAAGCCCTAACCGCAGGTAAGCGGGTTCGCACTGAAACTAGCATTGGTACTGGTGCCGTCTCTATCAGTTCGGCGGCTGTAGAATTAGCACAAATGAAAGTGCAAAATTTAGCGGCTTGTCGAGTGGCAATTCTCGGTGCTGGAAAAATGTCGCGGTTACTTGTGCAACACTTAATCTCGAAAGGTGCTGCGAAAATCTGCATTTTAAATCGCTCTATCGAACGTGCCGCAGAACTTGCTTCTAAGTATCCTGACCAAAATATTCAAACTCATCCAATGTCGGCAATGATAGCAGTGATTGCCGAAAGTGATTTAGTGTTTACAAGTACTTCTGCAACAGAGCCGCTACTTGACCGCGCTAAATTAGAAATGGTTTTAGCACCGAACCAGCCTTTAATGTTATTTGATATTTCCGTGCCTCGTAACGTCCATGCAGACGTGAATGAGGTGGAAAACGTACAAGCCTTCAATGTGGATGATTTGAAGGCGGTGGTGGCGCAAAACTACGAAAGCCGTCGCAAGATGGCACAGGAGGCTGAAGGGCTGTTAGATGAAGAAGCGGAAGCTTTTGATATTTGGTGGCGCAGTTTAGAAACTGTTACCACAATAAGTTGTCTGCGGAATAAAATCGAAACCATTCGCGAACAAGAATTAGAAAAAGCTTTATCGCGATTGGGTTCAGAATTCGGCGACAAACATCAGGAAATCATTGAGGCTCTAACACGAGGAATTGTAAATAAAATTTTACATGACCCGATGGTGCAGTTGCGTGCTCAACAAGATGTTGACGCAAGACACCGTTGTATGCAAACTCTGCAAATGTTGTTTAATCTAGATACAGGTGAGCAGTTTAGTTAAAGTAATTTGAGATTTTGGATGGAAAATTTGGCGTTGCTGATTTAAAATATGAATTCTAAATTTTTTGGTTTGATTGTAACATTAAAACCTTTATTGTAGAGACGTTCCGCCGGAACTTATTGTAGAGAC
>CASBQC010000244.1 GCA_949127805.1 Nostocales cyanobacterium PMM_0081 | reverse complement strand
GATAAATATTTTATTTATTACAGGACTAGAGCATTCATTTTATGAATATGAAGAGTGCAAAAGCTTTGCAGGTTGGAATAGTAGAGATATTTATTCATATAGTTGGAAGGGTGTACCACCTGTTTTAATTAACGTTAACCAACAGCGAGAACGGTTTAAGGAGAACTTTAATATCTGTTTTGTGTTCTTGCTACCGATATTTGCAATTAAATATTTTATTCAACGTGCGCCAGATTTCTTTGATTGGCGTTCTGGATTCTTTGAATTCCCTATAGATTCGGAAACTTTAGAACAAGAGTCATCACGCATCATCCAGGATGGAGATTATGAAAAATATCTTACCCTAACGCCACAAGAAAGAACTCAACAAATAATAAAATTTCAAGATTTAATCGCACAAGACCATCAAACACCTGAACTTCAATATGATTTACTGATTAACCTGGGAAATTTGCAGTCTGCTGGAGAAGATTATAAACATGCGATCGCATCCTACGATCAAGCACTCGCAATTAAACCTGATTACCACCAAGCTTGGTACAATCGGGGGATTGCGCTAGGGAATTTAGGACGCAATGAAGATGCGATCGCATCCTACGATCAAGCACTGGTAATTAAACCTGATTTCCACGAAGCTTGGAACAACCGGGGGTATGCGCTACGGGATTTAGGACGCAATGAAGATGCGATCGCATCCTACGACAAAGCACTCGAAATTAAACCTGATCAACACTACCATTGGTACAACAAAGCTTGCTATTATGCACTTCAAGGTAATATTGAGCAGGCATTAGAAAATCTGCAACAAGCAATTAATCTTAGTCCTGACGAAAATCGAGAAAAGGCAAAAACTGACTCTGATTTTGATAGCATTCGGGATGATGAGCGCTTTCAAGCATTGATTCAAGGATAGCTACTGAGCAATTAAAAAATATGTCACAAATAATTAATATTGAACAAGCCATCTTAGAAAATCTCCGAAGTCTCTCCCATGACAAGCAACAAGAAGTGCTAGATTTTGTTGAGTTTCTTGTTCAAAAAACTGCAAATCGCAACCAGTTACAGCAGATTGCAACAGGCGTGAGGTACAGATTATTGTAGGGGCACAACAGTGTTGTGCCCCTACCTGTGTACCTCATTTACCTGAAAAACGCTGTAAGAGTGAAACTGATGACCGAAGAACTGGAAAGAGCAGATAATGATAGCCCCTCCGGGTTCGCCACTTTGGCGGGACGGAAACCGACACCGCCAAGTGGACTCACCGTGGAAAGAAATTTTAGAAGCTTACTTTCCCCAAGCAATGCAATTTTTCTTTCCCCAAACAGCAGCATTAATTAATTGGGAACGTCCCCACGAATTCCTTGATAAGGAATTTCAACAAATTGCTCGTGAAGCTGAACAAGGTCGGCGATATGCAGATAAATTAGTCAAAGTTTGGCAAATTCAAGGACAAGAAATTTGGCTATTAATCCATGTAGAAATCCAGGCAAAATCAGAAGACACTTTTGCACAAAGAATGTTTTCTTACAATTTGCGAATATTTGACAGATTTGCTAAACCTGCCATGAGTTTGGCAATTTTGTGTGATAATGACTTGACATGGCGACCAAACCAATATAGTTATAATTACCCCGATACCAGGCTTAACTTTGAATTTGGAACCGTCAAGCTGCTGGATTATCAAAATCGTTGGACGGAATTAGAAGCTAGCGATAATCCCTTTGCAACAGTGGTGATGGCACATTTGAAGACGCAGCAAACAAATAAAAAGCCAGGAGAACGTAAAGCTTGGAAATTTAGCTTGATTCGTCGATTGTATGAATTAGGATTGCAAGAAAAAGATATTCGTAACCTTTACCGATTTATTGATTGGGTTATGATTTTACCAAAAGCCTTGGAAGCAGAATTTTGGCAAGAGTTTAAGCAGTTTGAGCAGGAGCGGACTATGAGCTACATTACCACAGGCGAGCGCATTGGCTACGAGCGGGGAAAACAGGAAGGTGAGCAAACACTCGTGCTACGGCAACTACAAAGACGGGTAGGAGAGTTACCACAAGGAGTTCAAAGGCACATTCAAACTCTTTCCCTAGAGCAATTAGAAGCACTTGCTGAGGCTTTGTTGGATTTTACAGCCATTGAGGATTTACTTAATTGGTTGGAAGCAAATCAAACAACCTAAAAGTAGGGGAATGGTTGTCATTCCCCTACTTTTATAACTACGCGAAGATAGCGTTTGTAATCGTGTTAGATTGGGTATATTTAAGAGTTGCTAGCAAGTCTGTACCTGCACTGATGAAGGTGTCGTTACCATTTTGGCTGATGTTCAAGTTGCTGAAAGTTAAACCACCAGTTAAAGTGATACGATCGCACACGTCAAACTTAATAATTGTGGCAATGCCAGCACCTCTACCCAAGATAAAGCGATCGCTTCCACTACCAGCGAAAATGGTATCAATACCAGTTGAGGTAATTGTATTGTTACCTTCTCCAGCAAAGATGGTATTATTTCCCACACCTGCATTAATGACATCATTACCAGCACCAGCATAAATCAAATCATCCCCTGAGCCAGTGTTTACGGTATTAACTCCTTCCCCAGCATAGATTTGATTGTTGCCATTCCCTGTAGTGATGCGGTCATTTCCCGCACCTGCGTAGATAGTATTATTCCCATCGGCAGCGGAAATGGTGTTGTTACCTTCACCTGCGTAAATCGTGTTATTCCCACCCAAACCAGAAATAATATCATCACCATCACTACCGTAAAGCGTATCATCTCCGGCAGTACCTCGGATACCACTTGTGCGTGGATCTACCTCAAACTGACTGACTATTTTCGGTTGACGGTTGATAACTGCATTCGGATTTGCTTCAAGTTCCTCACGGGTATAAGCTTCAATACCATAAGTTGTCAATGTCAGCTTTTGAGTTTCCGCATCAATGTTAAACTCAGTCCAACCGTAGGTGTGAGCAGCGATATAATCTCCTTGCAGCAGCTTGGCATTAATTAAACCCTCAGCTTGCGGCAAGTTGTTATTCAATCCTACAGGGTCGTAACCAAAAGGAGCCAGACCATTATCGACAATTTGTTTGATAAAATCATCTTTATCGTTAGGCAAACTGTCTCCATCGTTAGCGATGGGTAATGAATCGTAGAATGCTTTTTGAGCAGGAGTGAGCAACCCGACAGCTGTTGCAAGTTCCGCTACTGTTTGTCCAAAGGGTGCATCAAAGGCAACGGAACCTGTGGTAATTTCAAAGGCA
The DNA here is from genome assembly GCA_949127805.1 of Nostocales cyanobacterium PMM_0081. Lineage (GTDB taxonomy): Bacteria > Cyanobacteriota > Cyanobacteriia > Cyanobacteriales > Nostocaceae > Hassallia. The sequence continues at coordinate 13,654 of CASBQC010000244.1, read as the reverse complement.
GTAGTAGCAATCTGCGCTTGACCAGGTGCTAACTGGTAAGTCAGGTTGTTTACTAACGTACCGTGAATATCCGCAGAAACGAAGACAACGTTATCAATTTTGTTATCGTTGATAAACTTGAGAATTTCTGTCCTTTCTGCTGCGTAACCTTCATAACGGTCAGATGCGGCAAGTACACCCAGATTTTGAATTGGCTCCGGTACCATGATAAACTTCCAGGTGATACCGTTTTGCTCTGAAGTGAGCAAATCACGCTTCAAATCTTCGATTTGCTGCCGTCCTAATAAAGTGCGATCGCTATTGAAAGAGCCTGCTAAGAAGTTCCCAACTTGAGCTGCATCATTAAGATTTGTCACACCTGGTAACTCTGCATCTCGGAAAGAGCGAGCATCTAAAACGAAAGTTGCAGCATCACTGCCAAAGGTATTGTAACGGTAAAGTTGACGTTCGCCTGCTGTGCGTGCATCACCAGTCTCACCATAAAAGCGATCGCGCAACGGGTTATACTCTTGAAAGGCTTGCAAACCGTTTTCGTAAAGTGGCGAATCATTCACCAATCCAGTTGTCGCACCATACAATGCTTGGTCTCTAGCAGAAGCGAAACTTAAGTTTTCACCACCTTCAAAATCGTTAGTAACTTCGTGGTCGTCAATGGTTGCTAAGATAGAAGTTGAGGCTCGTAAGTCACCCCAAGTGTTTTGACCAAAGCGCTGACTGTATACTTCACTATGTTTGATGCGGAAATCATCTAAAGTTTGCGCTTGAGTTTTTTCCGTTCCGTCGGGATTTCTCAATCCTGGGGAAGGGATATCAGCGTAGATTGTATCCCCAAATTCAAAGAAGAATTCTAAGTTACTTTGGGGTGCATTTGCGATCGCTGGGTAAGGACTAAGTTCACCACGCCAGTCTCCTGCGACACCAAAGCGCAAACCTGTTTGAGTTCCCAAAGCTGCTGAAGTCTTGAATTGACCGGATTGTGTGGCTCCAGCGGCATCGGTGACTCTGTAATAGTACTGCATTGCTGGCGTCAAATTTATTACATCTAATTTTACAGGTTGCAGCGGATTCGTAACAGTTGCGATCGCTTGACCTGCAATGTTGCTAAAGTCAGATGTAGTCGAATATTCAAAGGAGACATTACCTGTAAAATTGCTCCGCGCCCAGAGTACAGTAGAAGTCTGGGTTGTATCACCGCTGGCAATTCCATTTAAAAGAGAATTCGCTTGAGGATTGCGGGGATTGTAGCTGGTGGTGTCAATGGTCAACGCATTTGGTAAAGCGTTAACAATGTTTTCCCAAGGAACTAGTTTAAAGTTAGTTTTGACGTTTTCACCATTAACAATTTGCGCTGGGAGATTATCACCATCTTGGGTAACGAACAAACCAAAGGGGAATTTAGAACCAAGGGGAACGTTGATGACATCTGCACCATCAGATTGTTGTACACTATCGATTGACCCGTTACTACCAACAGCGAATCTACCCAAGAAATCATTATTACCTTCACGGGTAAAAGCTGCAAAAGTGCTGTCACCTTGGCTGGATGCTAACAAGTAGCCTGTACCATCTTTGCCGTAATATATAGTTAGTCCTTCTGCGTCATCGGTGAGATTATTTCCACCCTCAAATCGGACGCGATCGATTAAAGTACCTGTTGTACCACCATTTGGTTCAGCTTGAAACTTCCAAATTCCCACATCTTCCTGGGCAATGTAGAGAAAACCAAGTTCTTGATCTACGACTGTTCCCTCTGTTTGGGGAGAACGTCCGGGAGTTGTGGGTGAAGGTAAGGTGAATTCCCGCACTCTTTCTGCACCAATCTTACCGTTGCCTTGGTCAATTAATTTGAACTGCGCTACATCTCCAGTTTGTCGGCGACTGGCGAAGACGTAATAATCATCTGTGACAGGACTGCGATATAATGCTAAACCGTAAGCACTGCGTGTTGATGCGGAATAAGGAGGAGCAAAGGGTAAATCTTGGAATAAAGTTCCGATGCTGCTGTCGGTGATATCTTCTAAATATTGACCGGGATTATTCGGATTGATTTTGAAGATTGCGAGTTTATCGTTATTGCGATCGCTTGCAACGGCAATATCAATCGACTCTCCACCCAACTTAAATCCATACTGCAAGTCGATATTGTTATAACGGATGTTACCAGGATTCACTTCCTGTAGCAAATTCCCTGATAAATCATAAACTCGCAAACCGGCATTTTTCACCGTCGTCAATATCAAGCTTTTCTCCGCATCAGTCGAATTAACGTAGATAGCTGGATCATCCGCATCAGCACGTTGACTGAATGGTAAATTCGGATCGTCCAATAAATCAGGACTAGTTTCTACCGTCGGTATTGCAGTGGGAATTAAATCTGCACCCAAAGTCAGAACTTGTGTAAATTGACTTTGACTAAAGTTGTTATCACTCACCAACACAATCGATTGCCGACCATCTGGCAACACCGGACCGAAAGTGATACCCTCAATATTATCTGTACCATTGGGTAAGTTCAACGAATTGAGATTTAACAGCAACCGCTTTTCGACAGGTTGGATTGCCGCAACTTGTTCAGAACTCAAGCTGTTGAGAGAATCAACAGAACTGATATCAGTTGCACCTTGCAAACTCACTTCATAAATCTTAATCGTATTCCCCACACCAGTAGAGAAAGAACGTTCCAATGCAAGTAGTGTACCTCGATTATCGATCGCAAGTAAATCGACTAAACCATTATCAGCAAAACCTGTAGCGGGATTTGATGCTGTAGGAATCGCATCTATATTATATAGATATTCTTTTTCAGGAAGTCCTGTAATCAGATTATATTGCAAAATGCGCGATCGCGAACCATTAGTCAAAGAAGCGATCGCACCATCTTGAAATAAAGCGCTTTCACTAGCAGTGTACAATGTCTTTTGGTCAGGTGCGATCGTTAGACTTTCAAAAGCCAAATTATTCCGAACCCCCGATACTTGAATATCACCCGCATCAACAATACCATTCCCATTCGTGTCATTTACCACCGGCAGGAATTTTGTCGGTACAACTAAAGAACGAATTTGTTGTCCCGTTGTGAGCGAGAATTCATTAATAAACGGATTCGTTACCCTACCCGCACTCGGATTTACCTCACCTTCAGAGGAGACAAAAACAGTATTATTCTGAGTTAAAGCAATTCCCTCTGGATCTAAACTGTTGAGGGGAAACAAGTTCCCATTTTCGTCTTTGAGTGTAGTAACGTTGGTAAAATTAACTTCTGGTGAAGTTCCAATAAAAGTATAGAAACGTGCAGGTGCAACTTGCGATCGATCATCAGCGATCGCATAGTAGCGTTTATTCACAGCATCGTAACTTACACCCGACAACCCACCAATTGGAGTTTCAACACCATTAACCGTTCCCGCTACACCAGAGGGAATAAAACCTGTAGGGAAAACTCTCTGTCCTTCAAATATCACACTAGAAACAGTTTTACCTGCTTGCGTGTTACCATTCAAAGACGCATTGAATATTGTATTTGTAGTTACCATTGATTTATTCTGAGGTAAGTGAAGAATTTTTTGAACGAACCGCACTCCTATCGCAGAGAACACAGAGAAGAGAAGAATTTCCTCCTCTGCGTTCTCTGTGTCTCTGCGGTTCGTTTCTCTAGTATCTAAACAATACTAACAGTATTCAACTGCACATACTTCAACGTCGCTAGCAAGTCTGCACCTTGACTAACTAAAGTATCATTGCCACTGAAGCTAACCGTAAAATTACTGCTTGAAAGACCACTTCCGCGAGTAATTTGGTCATTGGAGGAAAAACCGAAGATAGTAACAGCACCTTCACCCCCATCAAGGATAAAGCGATCGCTTCCACTACCGACATAAACTGTGTCGTTACCCGTCCCCGCAGATATGATGTTATTGCCTTCACCACCATAAATCAGGTCATCACCTGCACCTGTTGATATGGTGTCATCACCTGCACCTGCATATACAATGTCATTACCTGTTCCTGTAACAACCCGGTTTTTACCTTCACCAGCGTAAACAGAGTTATTACCATTACCCAGGAAAAAGACATCATTTCCTGCACCACCGTAAGCAATATCATTCCCAGATTTAGCCAGAAAGACGTTATTACCTTCGCTACCGTAAAGGGTGTTGTTACCTTCACCACCATCTAGGAAATCATCACCTGGAGTACCATATAAGGTATCATCTCCATTACCGCCTAAAATACGCGAAGTTGGTAAGCTCAGTCCAGCAAGACCAACACGGGGATCTAAATTAAGTGGTTTATCAAGCTGTAGTTGGATGATTTCGTTGTTATCAATTCCGGGAGGACGACCTACAGAGAAGGGATAATTATTGTCATTGGCAACTAAGATGGTATTTTCATCGAGTACCAACACATCTTCGATGGTTTGGAAAGGAAATCTAAAGGTGGTGCTACCATCTTGATTCAAGTCATTCGGATCTTGAATGTTCAACAGGTCAGCAACTTCTTCTTTCTGTACAAACCCGTTTGCATCTTTTTGCGATAAGTCAACTTTGAAGATTTTCTTGAATTGAGCAGCGTCTCCCTGATTGTTATCGCGCTCAATCACCAAGTACTCATTATCGTTGATAACGGTAAAGTCGCCGATCGCATTGGCGGTATTTTCTAGTTTGTAATATCCAACCAAACCTTGAAATTTTTGACTTGCGATATCAAATTCATGAATTCGCAAAGCATTTTCTGGATCGCCGACAACAAAACCCTCTAATAAAGGATATAATTTAGTTTTGTCGGGATTAATTGCCAGACCCTCAAAACCTCTAGAACGACCTAGATTAGAAACGGCAGTACCAGCAAGAACATCAGGATTATCAGGCGATCGCACAAAATCCCCAGCAATCTGATCTCTTACTCTGTCTCCTGTTCCGGGGAAGTCGTCGAAGAACCCATCTACACCCAACTGAATAAACTGTCTTAACTCTAGTTCGGGATTCCCTTGATAATCTGCTGCTAAATACCGCGCTTCGTTGCGGAAGGTGTACGGATGTACTAATAAACCTGCGGCATGAGCATCTGTAATTAAAGATGTTGGGGGTAAAGTAGTTGTATCAGCGTCGTTAACTGCACCATCACCATTTACATCATCCGCCAAACCATCGCCATTAGCATCAGTTCCCCTAATTGAAACAATCATCCGTTTCCAAGGACCAATACCATCAGCGTAAGTTGCAACTTCCTTTAACCCTTCAGGAGTCCGCAAATCTCCATAAGTGCGAGAATCGCCACTCACGACAAAGTCATAAGGTTGGCTTTCAATTAGTGTACCATCTAAAGCAATACCCTTTGCATCCAATAATTGAATCAATGGTACATCAATGAGTTGGTTAAGTTTTTTGAGATTTCCAACTTCAAAGGATTGAATGAAACCCGACTTTGATCGGTGAAGTCGTTTCTCTTCAAGATGTCAACTAGCGGTTGTTCCAGAGAAAGTCCGACAGAATCGTGGTAAGTCGGATGCTTGGTTTCTGGGTAGATGCCAATTTTCTTGCCTGTGTTTGCTTCAACTTCCTTAACTAAATCGAGAATTTCCTGAAGAGTAGGAACTTCAAATTGACCATTATAAGATTGATCGCGGAAAGAAAGACGTTCGATCGCACGCAGAGTTTTAATTTCCGCTAAAGTAAAGTCATCCGCAAACCAGCCACTTTCGGTAACACCGTCAACAGTCTTAGTTGTGAAGCGGTTAGCAAATTCTGCGCGAGTTGCAACATCGGTGGTTGCTGTAATATTAACTTCATGACGAGCAATTAATATCCCGTCTTTTGTGGATACTAAATCTGGTTCAATAAAATCAGCACCACGTTCAATCGCTAACTTATAGGAAGCGAGAGTATGTTCTGGGCGATCGCCACTAGCACCGCGATGACCAATTACAATTGGTGGTTTGCCGTTCAAGGTGTTGAGTTGAGCGAAATTGGGGGTAGAAATGGGTGCATCCAACAATTTACCTGTAGCATCAAAGTGCAATAGATAAGGTCCAAACTCCTCTCCAATCCAGATTGTACCATCATTTGCCAAATTAAAAGACTCGATATCAAAATCTGCCCCAGTAAGTAAGCGTTCAGTTGTATTTTCGTTAACAATTTGAAATGAAGCCTTGCGATCGGGGTCAGCTAGCTGAATAAAGTTCAAAACATTGACGCTACCGTCACCTGCTTCTGTACCGCGAAAGTTCGGATCAACGCGATAAATTCTTAAAAGGAAGTCAGAACTATTTGTTTTAGCTCCATACCCATTATCCGGCATAAACCAGAAGGTATTTTGGTCAGCAAACTGAACTCCGCTAAAGCCTTGAACAGGTTGTCCGGGAAAAGGACCTGTGCGACCATTAGCAGAAATTCCCACACCAGATACAGGACCTGGTGCAAATGTATCGGCTGGTAATGTAGCGAAACCTTTGAGTGTTACGGTTGACATAATTATTTCCTTGATATTCACCAATTAGGTCTTGTTGACGTTTATACCCAATAGACATATGCGTGAAAATGAATTCTGCGTTACCCAAAATTCTTTGTAGAGACGTAGCATTGCTACGTCTCTACATTTCCGGAGATGTCTAATACAAAATTGGAGAGTATCACTAGTAGTCCACCACACTAAAGAATGCCTAGTTGGTAGTAAGGACTAAAGTCCTTAAAAAGCGATCTTCTCGCTTACTACGAAAGAAAGCAAAGTTGCCTTGGTGGACTACTAGTCTCCAATGAGAACTGCAACTAAACGATACTTACTCTATCGAGTTGTACCGACTTCAGCGTTGCTAGCAAGTCTGCACCAAAGCTAACTAAAGTGTCATCACCACTAAGACTTAGTGTCAGCGCACTGGTAGCTGTCAATCCAGCACCCCGGCTAATCAAGTCATTAGATGAGAAGTTATAAATGGTGACTGAACCGACACCAGCATCAAGGATGAATCTGTCAATACCACTTCCGGAATAAACAGTGTCGTTACCTGTTCCCGCAGAGATGGTGTTATTACCCTCACCGGCATATATCACATCATCCCCAGCACCAGAGTAGATAAAGTCATTCCCAGCACCAGCATAGATGAGGTCATTACCCAAACCAGTGGTAATCCGGTTTAACCCTTCAGCTGCAAAGATGGTATTATTACCATCTCCGGCTGTAATTACATCATCGCCAGCACCAGCATAAATGAGGTCATTACCCGATCCAGTATTGATTTGGTTATTTCCTTCACTAGCGTAAACAGTATTATTACCGTTGCCCAGGAAGAAGACATCATTACCAGCCCCGGCATAAGCTATATCATCACCAGAATCAGCAACGAAGAAATTGTTACCTTCGCCACCGTAAAGGGTATTGTTGCCTGCACCGCCAGCAAGTTGATCGTCGCCTGCACCGCCAAAGATGGTATCATTACCAGCACCACCCAATAGGATGTTATTGCCTTCTCCACCATAGATAATATCATTACCAGCACCACCATCAATGATGTCATTACCTTCGTTACCGTAAAGGATGTCATCACCGGCGGTACCGACTTGAGTCGGCTTTACTGGTACAGCCAAAATTAATTGTCCACCTTCAGCATGATTGCCGTTGAGAACACTGGTGCTGCCAGTTGCATTTAGGACAGTGTGAGCTTGAACGTCGAATAGATAGGAACCTACACCGTTACTGCCAGGAAGCTCAACAATCCCAGAAGTTTCCCACTGACCCTTAACAGCAGCGTTATTGAATCTCGCACCTGCGGCATCTTCATTCAGGGAAAACACGGGATTGATGGTGTTAGAAACAATATTGTAAGAAAAGATGGAAGCCTCGCGGTTTTCGGCAGCCATGAGTTGTCCACCGAAGGAGGTTTCATCTTCCTGAAGGAGGACATTGCCGTTGCGATCGACTACTAGGTTGTCGTAGCTGTTACCTGTTCCAGGACCACCAATTAGAACTTCTTCAAAATTGGTAATTGTACCAGTAGGATCGTTAGGATTTAAGGTAAAGCGATGAAGCCTACCGTAGGGATTTTCCGCTTCTCCCGGAGTTGCTGCGACATCGCTAGGACTGCTGCCAACTGTTCCCGGTCTGTTTGTAGTACCGGTGGTGACGAAGTAGAAAGTTCCAGGATTGTTAGGGTCTTCACCAAAGTCCTCAATCCGTTGGAAGTTAGTTGAGTTACCTGTGGCATTAGCAAAAGCAGTCAGGGCATTACCGTTTGCCAAAGGTGTACCATCGGCACCAAAAACGGCTGATTTATCAACTTTAACCCAGTTTGCGGTATATTTATTACCTTGGGTCAATTGACCTTCGTAATCTGCACCATCAACTTTTAGGACATACAAATCGCCATTTCTGAAACCGTTGGGGTCTTCTGCGGTTTGCTGTCCCAACCACATGTAAAGTTCACCGTCGGAGCTATCTTCAGAGCTAAATAGGACAGTTTTATCAGAATTTACTGCCCGATATTGGGAAGCTGCAACGACGTTTTCTTTAGGAAAGCGACCCAAACCTTCGAGTGCGATCGCATTCCCGTCTGAGTCAACTGCCCAACCACGGCTAGTAGAGCCACTTTCTTCTGGAGCAAAGAAAATGGGAATTTCTCTACCATTTGCGTCAACAAAGCCACTCTCAGCTAGATAGCCAGAGCAAAAGCGTGAGAAACTGCTTAAAGATACGCCGGTGGTGGAATTGACATAAAGACCTGTGGTTAGGTCTAAATTATATGTGCCAGTGCTATCAATTGCGGTTTCGATTAAGTTCTTACCACCGATCGCATTCCAATCTTTGTCAAATGCCAACAGCGATACACGGGCACCCAAAATTGAACCAGGGATGGTTGTAGAAACATCTGTCCTGGTGGTGCCACCAAGTTCATGATTGACAAAGACAAAATAGTTATCTTGGGTCTGGTAGATTCCTATTCCATCTGGAATGCCAGTGAAGGCATATGTTTGAGCTGTGCTGGTTGTAAAGCCTGAGACGTTTCCTTGTAAAAGAGGGATTTCGTCTCCCACAGTCAGCAATGGAATGGTCTGATAGTAGACAGGACTATTCGGAGCATTTACAACGTAGGATTGGGCAGAAGTTTTACCGTTGATGACGGACATAAAATTCCTCTGTTTTAATTACGAAGATGGCGTTTAGACTAATTTTTTTTACACAAAAAATCAGAATTAACACCCTTGACAAAAAAAGCACGCAACTTTAAAAAAGCTTTGTGCTACTTTCCTTCTAATCTTTCACACGTAGGTTAAGAGGAGGAAATCCTATGATTAAGATCGGAATTTTCTCTCAGTAAATGCACTTAACTAAAGCCTCTTTCTATCTATATTCATTTAAGTAAAATATACCTTGAGATAGATGTTTGCATTATATTTAACTAATTAAAACGAAGTGATAAAAATCTTGTAGAAATGTGATGTATTGCAATCAGTTTCGGAATCGTGAAAAAAAATATCCCCGACTTCGCGCTTTTATGTCAGGGATCTGAACCTGTCGCTGAGTTTTGAAAAATCGTCAGTTTAACCAAAACGTCCAGAAACGTAATCGCGGGTACGCTCATCTAGAGCGCTACCAAAGATTTGACCGGTGATGCCAAATTCTACCATTTGACCGATGCGACTTTCATCGGTGTTGAAAAAAGCTGTAAAATCAGAAACACGAGCAGCTTGCTGCATGTTGTGAGTCACAATTGCAATTGTCAATTCACCACGCAAAGTCTTGATGAGTTCTTCAATTTTCATAGTAGCAATTGGATCTAGAGCCGAGCAAGGCTCATCCATCAAAAGAACTTTCGGCTTGACAGCTAAAGCACGAGCGATGCAAAGTCGCTGTTGTTGTCCTCCCGAAAGTCCCAAAGCTGATTTATGCAGCTTATCTTTCACTTCATCCCACAAAGCAGCATTTTTGATGGCATTTTCGACAACTTCATCTAATTCAGCTTTGGAATTCAATCCGGCTATTCTCAATCCGTATGCAACATTATCGTAAATACTCATGGGAAAAAGATTGGGCTTTTGAAACACCATCCCAATTTGCCGACGTAATCTATTTAAATTAACACGACGCTCATAAATATTCTGACCATAAAATTCTACTTGACCTTCTACCCGCACTTTACCTTCTAATTCACTAATACGATTGATGGATTTAATAAAAGTCGATTTACCACAACCACTAGGACCAATAATTGCAGTTACTTGATTTTGATGAATATCCATTGTCACCCCTTCTAAGGCTTTTGTAGTGCCGTAGAAAAAGCTCAAATTTTTGATTCTAATAGCTGAGGTTAATTTATTCATTTTTTTGCAAATATGTGAAACAAAACTTAAATAATTCCGACAGACGTTCCGTCGGAACGTCTCTACAATTTTATTTTGTCTTTTTTCGGCGAATAAAGATGCGAGATAAAAGACTGACAAACAATACAAGACCAAGTAAAACGATAGAAGCAGTCCAAACTAATGCTGTTTTTTCTGGGGAGGGGTCGTTATACAAATTAAAAATTAATACCGATAAAGAAGCTGTTGGATTAGATAAACCCTCAGACCAATTTTGACTAAATAAAGCAGTAAAAATCAAAGGTGCTGTTTCACCAGTAGCGCGAGATACAGCTAATAAAACACCAGTGGTAATACCTGGTAGTGCGGCAGCAACAACAACACGAAAAGTAGTTTGTAGACGATTACCTCCCAAGGCAGCGGAGGCAAGACGTTGGGGAATGGGAATCAGTTTTAAGGCTTCTTCGGTGGTGAGTACGACGATGGGGAGCATGATGACGGCTAAAGCAAAACCCCCAGCGAAAGCACTAAATTGTTTCTGTGCTAAAACTATCACACCATAAGCAAATACTCCCACAACAATGGAAGGCACCCCAGTCAAAATAGTTGTGATAAAACGAACACCACTAGCAACTTTAGAACCTTGACCGAACTCTGATAAAAATATACCTGTCATGACTCCGCAAGGAATACTAATTAAGGAAGCGATCGCCACCATTATCAAAGTTCCGACTATAGCATTAGCAAAGCCATCATCAATCACTTCTTTAAAGAACATTTCCGGTTTCAATCCAGAAAGTCCTCTTGTCAGAATTTCCCACACAATTGACAGCAAAGGAATCAACGCAAAAATTGCCAAAGCAAATGCAATACCTGTCATTCCATAGTCAAAAAATAGCCGCTTACCTTGCAAAGGACTACATAATTCTTTTGCTAAAGGTTCATTTATTTCCGATTCTTGATAGCTATTCATTTTTCTATTTTAAATTTTAGTATATATTTGCGTAAAAAAAGTTTAAACGCAAAGGGAAAGCGCAAAGGTACGCTGAGTTTTTTTTTCAGTACAATCGATGGTCTATTTTTTCTTTACACCTAATAACTGAACTAACATGACGGCGCCAATATTGACGGCTAAAGTTAAAGCAAATAAAATTAAAGCTAAATAAGTTAAAGAGCCAATATGTAACGCACTTCCTGCTTCTGGGAATTCATTAGCTAATACAGCAGGAATTGAGTAACCAGGGTCGAGTAAGGAAGAACTGATAACCGAAGAGTTACCGATTACCAAAGTTACAGCCATTGTCTCACCTAAGGCTCGTCCTAAAGCCAGCATCGCTGCACCGACGATTCCGGAAGCACCGGAGGGTAGCAATACTCTAAAAATTGTTTCCCAGCGGGTGGAACCCAAAGCCATAGAGCCGGTTCGCAATTCACGGGGAATTACTAACAAGACATCTCGACTAATTGCTGCCATTGTGGGCAAAATCATGATACCCAAAATGATACCGGCTATCAACATGCTCGGACCGGAAGATTGAGTATTGAATAGGGGTATTGCCTGAAATGTATTGTATAACCAGTCCTGAAAGGGTGTGAGGAAGGGAATTAAGACATAAATACCCCACAATCCAATGATGACGCTGGGAATGGCAGCGATGAGTTCGACAACAAAGGCTATGGGCATACGCACCCAATCTGGCAGAAAATCTTCACTCGTAACTAAAGCTACTGCTAACCCTATGGGTACGGCGAGTATTAAAGAAAGGGCGCTACTGATTATTGTCCCATAAATATAAGGCAAAGCACCATAAATTTCATTGGGTACATCCCAATCTTTGCCCCAGAAAAATCCTAATCCGAATTTAGCGATCGCGGGATGAGCTTTGTCAAAAATTACCCAACTTATCCAAAACAGCAGGGCAACTGTCAAAAAAGCAAAGCTACGAACCAACCATAGAAACCCATCATCTATAGATAAATTTTCCCCTTTTTTATTTGTAATATCAAGGTCGATATTTACGGTATTAGGAACTTCTTCAGATACATTTGCCATAGATAATTAATCTAGCTTGACTACATAATAAATGTTATTTTTAATTTTTCGGTAGAGAATAAACTCTCTACCGAAAAATATCTGCAAACTACAAACTATTTAACATTAGCGTTGACAGTATTAATCACTTCACTTGCTACACCACTAGGAATCCGGGTGTAGTTGAGGTCATCGTTGATATCTTGACCTTTTGTGAGAATCCATTGAACCAAGCTCTTGACAGCTTTCGCTTTTGCTGGGTCTTTGTAGCTTTTGTAAACCATAATCCAAGTCATTCCCACGATGGGATAACCTTGTCCTGGATCTGATACAAAAACGCGGTAATTGCTAGGAAATTGCACAGTTGACAAAGCTGCATTGGCAGTCTGTAAAGAAGGAGCAACATATTGTCCTGCTTTGTTTTGTACTTCTGCTGATTTCAAGTTGCTGGATTTAGCGAATTGATATTCAACATAACCAATGGAACCGGGAGTACGAGCAACTAAACCAGCTACACCTGGGTTTCCTTTTCCTTTGAGGCTATTTGTCAACCATTTGGGCGATTTGCTAGTACCAATTCTGCCTTTAAAATAACCACTAATAGCACTCAAATGGTTTGTAAAAATGAAAGTTGTACCGCTACCATCGGCACGAACAACAGTTTTAATTGGTTCATTTGGGAGATTAACTCCTGGATTATCAGCTTTAATTTTCGGGTCGTTCCATTTAGTAATTTCACCAGAAAAAATTGCTGGGAGTGTTTTGCGAGATAATTTCAGGTTATTAACACCAGGAGCGTTGTAAACAACAGAAATTGCACCACCTGCGGTAGGTACTAAAATGACACCTTGTTTGACTTTAGCTATTTCGTCATCGGTCATTGCTGCATCGCTTGCACCAAAGTCAACTGTGCCGGCAATTGTTTGGTTGACACCACCACCGCTACCAATTGCTTGATAGTTCATTTTTAGGTCTGGGATGGTTTTTGTAACTTCACGAGCATATTTTTCGTAAAGGGGTGCCGGAAAAGTTGCTCCCGCACCATTTAAAGTTACGGCTGAGGCGATCGCTGTAAAAATTGGACTAAACGCAACAGCTCCTGTTACTAATGAAGTAGTAACAGCACGATTCAATCGACTGATAGAAAAAATCATATTACCTCGTATTCCTGAAATGGTTTTATTTAACTTACAACCAGAAACAAAACTACATTCTTTAGACCATTCAATACTTTAAGCTCCGCTTAAATATTAATTAAGATAAGGTTAAGTTTGGTTTTTGGTATCAAATTTAGATTTATTTGTTGTCTATAATACAATATTTAAATATATTC
>CASBQC010000243.1 GCA_949127805.1 Nostocales cyanobacterium PMM_0081 | reverse complement strand
TGGATTAGGGGCTGGGGACGCTTGGACTTTCTTGAGAAGGAGAAAGGGGAAAAACCCAATGCCCCATTCCCCAATACCTAACTTACAAACTAGACATCACATCGCGTGCGGCTGTCAAAGTCCGCTCAATATCTTCCTCAGTGTGAGCAAACGAGGTAAATCCAGCCTCAAACTGAGACGGTGCTAAATAAACACCCCGCTCTAACATGCCGCGATGGAAGCGTCCAAACTTGGCTGTATCGGACTTTTTCGCATCTTCGTAGTTATGGACTGGTCCGTCCGTAAAGAATAAGCCGAACATGCCGCTAATTTGTCCACCGCAAGCCGCGTGACCAGTTTCAGTCGCAATTTGCAGCAAGCCAGAAGCTAGCTTGTTGGTAATTTGGTCAAGATACTCGTAAGTACCCGGCTTTTGCAGCAATTCCAGCGTCTTAATGCCAGCAGTCATCGCCAAAGGATTACCAGAAAGCGTCCCGGCTTGATACATCGGACCTGCGGGAGCAACCATTGACATGATATCTTGGCGACCTCCGTAAGCTCCAACTGGTAAACCACCACCGATGATTTTACCTAAAGTAGTCAAATCGGGTGTGACACCAAACTTCTCTTGAGCGCCACCGTAAGCGATACGGAAGCCCGTCATTACCTCATCAAATACCAATAACGCCTTATGCTCGTGGGTAAGCTCTCGTAACCCTTCCAAGAAGCCTGCATCTGGAGTAATAAATCCAGCATTGCCGACGACTGGCTCAAGAATGACACCAGCAATCTCGTCGCGGTTTTCTTCAAACAAAGCTTTGACGGCTTCTAAGTCATTGTAAGGCGCGTTTAGAGTGTTGGCTGTTGTCGATTTCGGCACTCCTGGGGAGTCGGGTAAGCCGAGTGTAGCAACACCTGAACCTGCTTTCACCAAGAACATGTCAGCATGACCGTGGTAGCAGCCTTCAAACTTGATGATTTTGTCGCGTCCAGTAAAAGCCCGCATTAACCGCAGCGCTGACATACAAGCTTCTGTGCCGGAGTTAACAAATCTTACCATTTCGATGCTGGGGACGGCAGCGATGACCATCTCTGCTAGTACATTTTCTAGCACTGAAGGCGCACCGAAGCTTGTGCCTTTTTCTAAAGCTTCATGCAGTGCGGCAATGACTTCTGGATGAGCGTGACCGCAAATTGCTGGTCCCCAAGTGCCTACATAGTCGATATATTGGTTGCCATCGACATCCCAAATATACGCGCCTTTAACGCGATCAAAAACGATTGGTTGTCCACCCACAGATTTGAAAGCGCGGACTGGAGAACTGACACCTCCTGGCATTAAATTTTGAGCAGCCGCGAAGATTTCTTGTGATTTTGTAGTTTTAATCGTGGTATTTACCAAGGTTTTCTCCTAACACTGGAAACAAAAAGCTCTATCTTAGGATAGGCGTAATAACTGTTTAGAACCTCTATCGTAGTAAATTACCTGAACCAAGATAACAATATGTTATATAAATCGAATCAAGATTTGCCTTCAGATATTCGCACTCGATTATCTGAGCCATACCAGGATCTTTACCGGGCAGCTTTCAACTCGGCTCTACACTGGTATGGCGAAGCAACAAAGGCTCATAAAGTGGCTTTAAGTGCTGTAAAAATGCAGTCTGCCATGAACAGGAATGTTGTTGTTTAAGATGAGATAACAGAATTTAATTTAAAAAATTACGCCAGCTGCTTCATCCATAATGGTATCGTAAATCAATAATTATTTTTGCATTTACTTGCAGCAGCTGGTATGTTTTCGATTGATTCGCATTCAGTCCCTGTTGATAAAATTCGCTACGATGACAGGGGTCTAGTACCCGCAATTGTCCAGGATTATCTGGATGGTACTGTTTTGATGATGGCATGGATGAATCAAGAGTCGTTGCAGAAAACTTTAGAAACTGGGGAAACTTGGTTTTGGAGTCGATCGCGTGAAAATTTGTGGCACAAGGGAGCAACTTCGGGGCATCTGCAAAAGGTGCGAAGTATCCGTTATGACTGTGATAGTGATGCTCTATTAATTGGGGTTGAGCAGTTAGGAGATATTGCCTGCCATACAGGAGAGCGCAGTTGTTTTCATCAAGTAGATGGGACAATTACTGCACCACCAGCAGATACGTTGTCGCAATTGTTTCAGGTGATATGCGATCGCCGTGATCATCCAAGTGAAGATTCTTATACTTGTAAGTTGTTTGCTGGCGGTGATAATAAGATTTTGAAGAAGATTGGCGAGGAATCTGCTGAAGTGGTGATGGCGTGTAAGGATGATGAACCAGATGCGATCGCTGGTGAAGTTGCTGATTTGATATATCATACTTTGGTCGCTTTGGCTCATCATCATGTTGATTTGAAGACAGTTTATCGGAAGTTGCAGGAGAGAAGGAAATAGAACGAACCGCAGAGGCACAGAGGACGCAGAGGAGGAGGGGAAGAGGGGTTTGTTTAGAAGGTGAAGGTGGTGCGGAGTACACCTACGGTTGTTGTGTCGTTGCGGCTGTCGCTTTCGGGATTGAATAGGACGAAGGCGCCTGGGGTAATGCTGATATTATCGCTTACGCGCAAGCGGTAGTATGCTTCTAAATGGTAGGGAACTGCTCTATTTGCACCTGTGGGTGCAAGTCTGGCGTCTCCACTGGCGTCGGTACGGTAAAGTGGTTGACCAAAGATAAGACCGGCGTTGTTGCCTTTATTGAAAAGATCGTTGAAGTGAAGTCCTACCATCCAACTGGTGAAGGTGGTGGAAGCATCAACTCTACCGGAAGAATCGTCAACAAATAGCGCTGCACCATAGCCAGATAATGCGACTTTGGGAGAAAATCTCCAGGTGGCTGTACCACCAAAGGAGTTAAGTTTGACGGGTATTCCTAGAGGAACCCCAGCTAAAGAACCAATATCACCGCTAACTAATCCTGTACCTAAGATGTTTATTTCGTGATAACTATTGGCATAGTTCAAACCAATATCTATCGAACTGGTTGGTCTAAATGTTAATTGTGCGGCAACAACGCTACTACCGCTAAATACGCCGGCGCCCAATGGTGTGTTAGAAACTCCTGGAAGTATATCGGGAGATGAACTGGGAAGATTTGCGTTTACACTGGCATACAATGCTCTCAAATCAAGTTGCTTTGAGATGCTAAAAATAAAGCCTGCGGCTGATGCTAAACCAGTACCTGAAGTACCCCCAGAAACCCGCACTACAGGGTTTAAGCTGGCAAAGCGAGAAATTGATTCTTGTCCTTCACCATAAAAAGGAGTGATGGGAGGAAAAGCGTCGGATACTTCGGCAGCAGTGCCGGCAAACAAAGTTAATTTATCGGCGACGGGAAAGATGTAAAGTAGTTTGTAAAGCTGAATAGTGTTGGCGCTGACGTTCGATAAGGTTTTGACGTCTAGTCCAGGGAATTGAGGTTCAAAGCTTGTACGAGCGCTACTAGCGGTGAGTAGGGGTGAGGCTAATCCTAAACTTTCTTGAATGCTACCACGACCATCTACACCGCCTAAGAAATTGTAAGATTGCAACCCAGTAATTAGTAAGTCTTTGCCTGTAAAACTGGTGTTGAGATTCAACCGGACTCGATTTACCAAAACGATATTCGGATCGTTGCGATCTTGTGCGCCTCCTGTGGCACCAATAGCTGATATAATTGCTTCACCATTCAGTTTAGTAGTTGTAGAAAACTGATTCGCCTCCAGTTTAGCGGTGTTAGCTTCTAAAGCGTCTACTCGACCCCGCAATGTCGCTAATTCAGCAGAAAATTCCTCTCGCAGTCTTTGCAATGTGGCTAAGTCTTCTTTTTTTACCAAATCGGCGATCGCGCTGGCAATTAGTTCGTTAACTCGATCCAAACACGCATTTAAACCAGCGGCAAATTCATAACGAGTCATGGCACGATTGCCCCGATAAGTGCCATTTGGATACCCCGCAATACAACCGTAGCGCTCTACTAAAGATTGCAGTGCAGCAAAAGCCCAATCAGTAGGCTTCACATCAGACAGTTGCGATACAGATGTTACCTGTTCTTGTTCCTGTATTTCTGCTGCTATTAAGGGTGAATCTGAACCAGAAATTCGATTTTTTAAGACTGTTGGCGGAAAAAAACTAGAAGCAGCTATTGCTAAATCAGTACTTTCCTGCTTTTGATTTAATACAGGTACTGTTTCTATTTTCTCATTAATAAAGATAGTTTCATCAAAAATATTATTACTGGAAACTACTATGTTTTCAGAAGAATTTAAAGCCTGGGTATCAGATGCTGTTTCTTCAAAAGTAGGCATCGCTTGCACAGGTAACATTCCAGCGATTAAGTATAGAAAACTTACTCCCCCAGCAGAAGCTAGCAGATTTACTTTCACGGTAACTCCTCACATCTAGATTGAAAAGCGAAATTTAGAATCAATGGTTAATTCAGCTTCGAGGCATCCATTGAAACTGTAAAGGTAGATTTAATTGAATGTATAAAATTTTTTAATTAAATTTACTTACACTCTATAGTTCCGACCGAAACCATTAATAATAGTAAATACTATTTTTGCCAACAATTGACACAAACAAGCATTGGGAATTTTTATGATTGTTATATACTCGACTCGTGTTCAACCTATTCAAAAGTTTCCTACTCTTGATTTCCTACTTTTGTATTATTAGGTAAAATTCGATTGAGATATTGCAAAATGGCAAGGGTGATGATAACACTAAAGGAAAATCCTAACCAAAAGCGATCGCTAACAATTCGCGGTTGATCTAATGCCCAACCACCCAAGGGAGGACCGATAAAATAGCCAACTGCCCAACACAGAGAACTGATGGAGAAATAGACGCCACGTTGGGATTCGGGGGCTAATTCGGTGACTAACGAGGAAGCAGAGGGGGTGTAAGAGGTTATAGCAACGGCAAATACTGCCAATGCCAAAGCTGCCCAAACTAAATTACCGGTTTTAGCGATGCCACAAGCCCAGATGAAGCTGAAACCAATTGCCCAGAACAAGGAAGAAAAGGTAAACGCGATTGTGTGAGAAAAGGGTTTTAAGACACGGGCAAGGGGTATCTGTGAGAGAATAGCGATCGCTAAATGCAGTGCGAAAAGGGCACTAATTGTAGTTTCCGAAAATCCTTGTCCTGAGTTTTCAACTGACACAAAGTTTTTAAAGTAGATGGGGATGGTGCTGTGTAGTTGGGAAATGTAGGTGGTGAAGAT
This sequence comes from Nostocales cyanobacterium PMM_0081, assembly GCA_949127805.1. Lineage (GTDB taxonomy): Bacteria > Cyanobacteriota > Cyanobacteriia > Cyanobacteriales > Nostocaceae > Hassallia. Next base: position 765 of record CASBQC010000243.1, on the reverse strand, counting down.
GATATTAACGACAACGTAGACCAAAAAAGGGCGATCGCTTAATGCTGCCAACCAAGAAGCGATATGTTGCGTCTTCTGTGATTGTCTCATGTCTGGTTGACGGGTTTCGGCGATCGCCAGATAAATTACTGCAAAAAAGACAATAAAAGAGATGGCATCAATAATAAATAGCGATCGATAACTGCCAGTAGTCGTCACCAAAACGCCACCTAAGACAACTCCCATCCCCAAACCGAGATTATCTGCTAGTCGCGTAATCGCATAAGCTTCACGGCGATTTTCAGTTGGTGTCAAGTCGGCAACAACCGCTTCATTTGCGGGCCAGTATAAACCCAAACCGAAGCCTGTGATTAAGTTACCAATCACCAAAGTAGCAAAATTGTGGCTTGCAGCTAAAACTAAAGAACCAATAGCCGAAATCGCTGCTGAAAACAATAATGTGCGTCTGCGTCCCCACGATGGAGAATCAACACCAATACCACCTAAAATTCTGCCTGCGACACCAGAAATCGACGCGCTACCCAAGGCAAAACCGACAGCGGTTGTAGATAAACCGACTTTGTTGACGAAAAAAATCGGGGCATAAAACAGGGTAAAGCCTGTGCCCATTTCTAACAGAAGTCTACCAACTGCCAAAATCCAAACTTTGGGATGAATTGGCGGAAACCACGATGGGAACTGGGACTTGGGCGGAAATTTCAATGATCGTTGCTAAAGTTTTGTTAATTTACATTAATTATAAATTTAAAAAATAATTTTTAATTT
>CASBQC010000242.1 GCA_949127805.1 Nostocales cyanobacterium PMM_0081 | reverse complement strand
TTAATAAAATGTTAAATATTGACATGAAATAACAAATTTAAATAAAAGAGTTAAGAAGATTAGAAGAATAACTTATCGAATTATTGATATATTGTGGAACAAGATACAAATTACGTCGTGTGCAATTTTTGTCTTTCGTTGAGGACTCTGCTAAATAAGCTCGGAAAAAAGTTTCTCCTTGTCTGTTGCCTGGAAAAAGGTAAAGATGTATGGGGTAAAAAAGGCGGTAATATATACAAGCCTTGCTTTACCTGTGAATTTACTTGAAGCGTGCGCGATCGCGCAGTTGAGCTATTTTTAGTAGAGTACGAAGAAGAGATAAATAATTTACATTCGTGGGACGATGGAAAAGTATACGCGCATCTTGCGTTCATACAAATGAAAAACACTAGTAAGGAAGATTACTAACCAAGCTAAGTGTGAATCAACAAACCGCTACCCGTTGTTAAAAGCAACCCTGAAGAAAAATTTTCCGGAATCTTCCTCCTGCTTGTTGGGGGGAAAAATTCGGCTGAGGGGAAATTGCACAGTACGTAATTTGCTTGTAAAAAAGATTGACTTGTTGGAAGGATAAAGTATGTCTTACGCGCAAACGAAGACTCAGTCGAAATCTGGTTATCAGGCTGGGGTAAAAGATTACAGATTAACTTATTACACCCCAGACTACACACCTAAAGATACAGACCTTTTAGCAGCATTCCGGATGACTCCACAACCTGGAGTTCCCCCGGAAGAAGCTGGTGCAGCAGTAGCTGCTGAGTCTTCTACTGGTACTTGGACAACAGTATGGACTGACCTATTAACCGACCTTGACCGCTACAAAGGTCGTTGCTACGACATCGAACCAGTTGCCGGCGAAGACAATCAGTACATTTGCTACGTTGCTTATCCTCTAGACTTGTTTGAGGAAGGCTCTGTAACCAACATGTTGACCTCGATTGTAGGTAACGTGTTCGGTTTCAAAGCATTGCGTGCATTGCGTTTGGAAGACTTGCGTATCCCTGTTGCTTACCTGAAGACTTTCCAAGGACCTCCTCACGGAATTCAAGTTGAACGTGACAAATTAAACAAATATGGTCGTCCCTTGTTGGGTTGTACCATCAAGCCCAAGCTCGGTTTGTCCGCTAAGAACTACGGACGTGCCGTTTATGAATGCTTGCGCGGTGGTTTAGACTTCACCAAAGACGACGAAAACATCAACTCAGCACCATTCCAAAGATGGCGCGATCGCTTTCTGTTTGTATCAGAAGCCATCCACAAAGCACAAGCTGAAACCGGTGAAATCAAAGGTCACTACCTCAACGTTACCGCTCCCACCTGCGAACAAATGTTGGAACGGGCTGAGTTCGCTAAAGAACTCAAAATGCCCATCATCATGCATGATTACCTGACCGCAGGTTTCACCGCTAACACCACCTTGGCTATCTGGTGTCGCAAAAACGGTCTATTGCTGCACATCCACCGCGCTATGCACGCTGTTATCGACCGTCAAAAGAACCACGGTATCCACTTCCGCGTATTGGCTAAGTGCTTGCGGATGTCTGGTGGCGATCACATCCACACCGGAACCGTTGTAGGTAAGTTGGAAGGCGAACGCGGTATTACAATGGGCTTCGTTGACCTACTGCGCGAAAACTACGTAGAACAAGACAAGTCACGCGGTATCTACTTTACCCAAGATTGGGCTTCCATGCCTGGTGTAATGGCAGTTGCTTCTGGTGGTATCCACGTATGGCACATGCCCGCGTTGGTAGAAATCTTCGGTGACGACTCCGTACTACAATTCGGTGGTGGTACTCTAGGACACCCTTGGGGTAACGCTCCTGGCGCAACCGCTAACCGCGTAGCTTTAGAAGCTTGTATCCAAGCACGTAACGAAGGACGCAACTTGGCTCGCGAAGGTAATGATGTAATCCGCGAAGCTTGTAAGTGGTCGCCAGAATTGGCTGTTGCTTGCGAACTGTGGAAAGAAATCAAGTTCGAGTTCGAGGCAATGGATACCGTCTGATTTGAAGTTAGAAGTTAGAAGTTGTAGAGACGCGATTAATCGCGTCTGTACAAGAGTTAGGAGTTAAATTAATTTATAACTCGTAACTTATAACTCATAACTCTTTTGGGCTGGGTAAAGCATGGATTTAAAACAAATTGCGAAGGATACAGTTAAGACGCTTTCTAGCTACCTAACTTATCAAGCAGTGCGGACGGTGCTAAATCAACTTGGTGAAACGAATCCTCCTTTGGCGTTTTGGCTGCACCACTTCTCCGCTGACAAAATTCAGGATGGAGAAACTTACATCCAAAGTTTGTTTCGAGAAAAGCCAGATTTGGCTTTAAGAATCATGACCGTCAGGGAACATATCGCAAATGAAGTCACCGACTTCTTACCCGAAATGATTCGTACAGGCATTCAACAAGCAAATACAGAACACCGTCGTCAGCATTTAGAGCGAATTACCCAATTAAATATGTCAATACCCAGCCCTGAATCAGAACAAGCAGCTTCAGATCCAAATTTGGATAATTCATCAAGTTAGTGGTTAGTAGATAGTGAATAGTGGTTGTAAAAAAGTAGTTATGACTACTTTTTTACAACCAACAACGCTCCAACCAACTTTCGTAGAGACGTTCCGCTCTCGTACAGACGTTCCAGTGGAACGTCTCTACTACCAACATTTTTGTAGTTAAAAATTGCCACCCTTTATTACCAGCTATGCAAACCTTACCAAAAGAGCGTCGTTACGAAACCCTTTCTTATCTGCCACCTCTGTCTGACGCTCAAATTGCCAAGCAAGTGCAGTACATCTTAGATCAAGGTTACATTCCGGCGATCGAATTTAACGAAAAATCTGAGCCAAACGAATTCTACTGGACAATGTGGAAGCTGCCTTTGTTCAACGCTAAATCAACACAAGAAGTGTTGAGCGAAGTTCAAGGTTGCCGTTCTCAATTTTCCACCAGCTTCATTCGGGTTGTGGGTTTTGACAACATCAAGCAGTGCCAAATTCTCAGCTTTATTGTTCACAAACCCGGCACCAGCAGATACTAAAAAAGCTAAAAGGAAGAATTACCTTTTAAATTGACTTGAGATAGAGAGGTAGAATTATCTACCTCTCTTGTTTTCGTAGTAACGACTTCAGTCGTTATCTTAATTAGAAGAGGACTGAATTCCTCACTACGAATTTACAAATAATCGCTTTCTTCCTCAGATTGAGTCGGAGGACATCCAGAAACGACAATAAAACCAACAGAATCAAGGCGAATCGAAGGATGGCGAATTCCTTCTATAATTACTTGTATTAAGTCAGTTTCTGTCTCAATTTCTTCTGCTAGTTCCGAATCTGACCTTTCTTTGTTTTCAACAAGTTGATTAAGCCGCAGCTGTAATTGTTCAACGTGCTTACTTAGTTTTTGTTCGGCAATTATTGCCTGTTTTTCGCACAATTCAATAAAATCAGGACGCTGCTGGAGTAATTCCAAAGAAGTTTGACGCGCTTGATAACAAAAGTCTTGCCATTTATTAGCTTCAACAAAGTTATCAATTATTGATAATCGGCTTTTTGCTAAGTTATAATCACGGTATTGACTGCCACCTTTACCTCTATAAGGACCCTGCAAAATAGTTAATAATTCTTCATTTTGCACTACAGACATAGGTTCAACTGCATCAACAAAAATAGACTGGATTATTGGCGGAAATAACCCATCAACGCGTCGTTTGAGAATATGATATTTGGCGTCGTCTTTTAAGTAAGTTAAATCAGCTTCAATTATATAATTGAATCTAAAACCAAACCATTCCTTACCTTCACTATTATCCCAAGATTTATCAAATCGCCATAGTGCAAAAGCTTGACCTCTGTCATCCCAATGAATGTACGATGCTAATGATTCGAGAAATTCTTCACCAATTCTATAGAGATTGATCTCAGAATTTTCATTTGCTAATTTGCGGTTAAAAGTACCAAATGTCTCTGTAAAAGTATTAAAGTAAGTTCTCAATTCATCTACTGGAACTAAGGTACGCATTGTTGGTTGATAGCGCTGTACTCCAGAAAAATCGGTTTTATAAACTTGCTTAAATTCTAAAGCATCACAAATCCATCCTTCTACACATCGCTGTATTTCTTGATGTTGAGCATCATAATTATCTAATGCTGTAAAATACTCGGTAGCATCTTCATCAAGAATATCAATCTCATCCAAAACATTTTGTTCGCTTAATTTTACTTTTTCGGTGGCGATTTCGTTTTGGATTTGTTCTATACTTTCTGTTAGTCCATTTGCTCCATTTTCAAACAGTTTGGCTTCAATTTGCGGCAATTTTTTATCTACATAAAACTGAAGACTGGTAATTGAACGGTGAAAGATTGTCAAACCTTCTTTTAACAATTGATACCAAGCATCATGGGGACTATCTTCTAAATCTGCACCAGCAAATACTGTTAACTCAATTTTGTGTGTATTGTAGATGCTGTCTATCCGACTAATTCTTTTCTCAAGGCGATTTGGCGACCAAGGAATGTCAAAATGGATTATCCAGTCGGCAAATTGTAAACTACGACCTTCTTCGCCGGCAGAATCACAAACCAGAATAAAACACTTTGGATCGTTTTTGAATTGTTTAAGATTTTTTTCAACTTCAGAGCGAGTTTGTCCGAAATGATTCGTAGCGACAGTTGCTTTACCAAAACTGTTTCTCAAACAACGGATGATTTCTGCCCCTACTTGGGGAAAGCTGGTAAATACAACAATTTTTGGCAGTGTATCACCCGGTATTGGTCTTGTAATTCGTCGCTGTACTTGTTCGAGTAATTTGCTGAGATTTGAGCGATAAGATTGCAGATTAAAGCCTTCGCTGAGGTGGTAAAGTAATACTGTTTTGAGTAATTCGATGCGATCGCCATCTTCTGATGGTTGTCGAACAATTTTTAGCAAAGACTCTAAAATCTCTTCTTCCGAAGCAAATTTCGGGGTATCGGTAAGCATGGAAATGCTTTCCTCATCAAAGTCTTGAATTAACTCTTTGCGAGCTACATTCTTTAAGCGTGCGGTGATAACCTGTTCTAAAAGACCCAACCAAGTACCAGAAGCCAGAAATAAAAGCAGAAATATCCGCTGATACTGTTTTTCCTTGGGAGCAACGCTACGCCACTTCTCAATTAATTCGTGAATGTCTATTGAACGCTCATCTAAATCATACTCGGCTTTGGGTATAATATTTCTGTCAAAAATGACATCTTCTACAGAAGTAGGACGATTGCGGAGGATTCGTCTATGAAGTCGATGAGTGTCGCTGATGTGGGTGCGAATTGCTCTGATAATTTTATCTTGGTCGGTGACTGTTTGTATTTCTAATTTGTCTGCTAAATCAAGTAAATAAGCATCTTTCGGAAAAAGCGTGCGGAGTTGATTCAAATTGTCTTTCCGCACAAGAGGATCTGCATCTTCCAAAGAAAGTAAAATTCTACCAATTGGGGCACGGTTTTGTACTTTGGCGCGAAATGAAGGCAAATCATCCATACGATAGATGTCAGGATCTAACAAATGTAGCATCGCCAGATAATCGCGCTCGTGGTTTAATAGGGTCGTAGAAGAAAGTAAAAGCAGGCGATCGCATTTATGAGCTATGTGTTTATAAATCGCAAAACCCTGGCGTTGTGAGGCATCAAATGAGTACGCCATTGCGGCAATTTTATCAGCTTGATCTAAAATTAAAAAATTTATATCTGCATTGCGGTTAATTTTTTGTAAATCTTCTACCGCTACCACTTTCACTCTATCAGGAAAATGAGATATATAAAATTTATTTTCTAACTCCTGATGCCATTGCTCAAGTAAATATTGCGGTACGACTACTAAAGCTATTCCCTGGGGTTCATCTAACAGATATTGGCGCAGAATAGCACCGGCTTCAATGGTTTTTCCTAATCCCTCATCATCTGCTAATAAATAGCGCTGAATTGGGTCTTCTAAGACTCTGCGGATAACTTCAACTTGGTGGGCATAAAGTTTAATATTTGCTGAAAGTAACCCTGTCATTCCGCGACTGACAGCGCGTTGCGACATCAAACAATTAACTAAAGCAAGTCGTCTTTCGTGGAAGTAGGGTGTTTCTTGACCCTTCATTGCTAAAATATCAATCGGGTCTTCAATCGGTAAATCGCAACGGACGTAAACTTCTTGCTCAGTTACTAATACCGTCTTTTTATCTGGTAAATCAACTTGATATAAATCGTTGTCTTCATCCCAAGTGAAAATTCTGCCAATTCCCCACCTATCTTCATTTTGTAATTTGATATAACAGCGAGTTTGACGCTGAATTTTGACTTGAGACAGGGAAATTAAAGGTAACGTATATTCAATTTGCTTTCCTAAGGAGCAAAAATATTCTACAACTACCGATTGCTGGGCTATTTGAGTAACTTTGCCTATTCCCAGATTGTTTGATCGCGATCGCACCAATGAACCAACTTGAATCATATCCCCAGTCTCATAATTTCATTACCGTCAACTGCGCCGTGATAAATTTACTCAAAGCAGCAAATTCACACTTTTCGCCAAACTTAATAATAGTTTGTATATCTGATAGCGCAACATAATCACGTTATACGCTCTTTAGACAGGGCTTGGAGTTTTGTCTTTGTCAAATATTTAAAGGAAGTGCGATCGCCTAGCTTACCATAACTTACTTCTGATATCACTGCCGACAGATTGAAATTTGTGGATATCTCAACTAAATTGATTTATAGCCTGGGTTTGGTGTAAGTGCGATTGCAGCAGCTGACACTCTTGAAATGGACTAAAACCATTTAAAGAGTCATCTACGCGATGAATTCGCGCCATTGTTGCTAAAGGAGAGTCAGTAACCCCGGTCTAAAGACACGGGGCTTGCATGTAGAAATCAAGCAAGCCATACTGACCAGACCACCTAGAAATAGGTAAACGTTATTTGGGTCACGACACCGAGGACAATGCGAAGCTAGTTCCCTGCTCTGTCATTTGCAATTAAACAGTCTTAAGGTGTGCGATTCGTTGTTAGTAGAATCACGGTATCCAGTCCGTACATACACTAACTAACTCTTCGGAGTTAAATTCTCAGATTGATGCAGGTGAAAGCCCTGTCAGCAAGGTTCATGCTTGACTCCTTATCTGCCCACACCGACCAAGCTCGATTCTTGGGGAGTGAAGCTGGGAACAGGGCGTAATCAGACTACCGTTATGGGTGGACACTGGCGCTAACAGGGAGTTCTTACGGTAAAACCGATGCCTAGAAAAGTGACCTAGACTGAAGCGGGGCATATCCCTAGAACCCGACTTAGTTAGAGAAAATCCTGCCGCACTTTACCTTAAGTAACGGTAAGAACCTGGGAATCTAACGGTCAAAGTGGCACTACCTAACAGAACAATCAATCATCTGAGGGAACGAATAAAAACGAGTTAAAGGTCTTGGGATTCTGGTAAAACAGATGTCGATACCCAGGTAGGTAAGACGAGATACGGAATTCCTTTAGTTCGGGTAGGATGCAGCGTAATTGCTGCAAGGTATTCAGAAAACACTTAACGGAGTAGAGCATGATTAGGCACAGTAACAATACTAGTGAATCTTGGAAGAATCTAAACTGGAAGAAATTTCGGAAAGATTTAT
>CASBQC010000241.1 GCA_949127805.1 Nostocales cyanobacterium PMM_0081 | reverse complement strand
TATCCACATGGGCAAAAGGGTCATCCCTTAAGAATATCGGGAGCCGTGTGCAGTGAAAGTTGCACGCACGGTTCTAAATGAGAGGTGCGGGGCATAATAGCCCCCATCGACTCAACCCTATTAATCTGCTATTCCTCTGTCTGTGATGTTGCGCTTAATAAAGGCTCACCCTAGAAGGGTAGTGCTAAACAAACAGAGTTTACTTGCCTAAGCTCATTAATCTCATTCTCATGGATAAATGGTATAAGTAGATGGGCATAAATATAGCGGTGAAGAGTTGAATGAGGTACATCAAACCTCACCCTGGGAGTTTCCGGACACCTTTCTCTTTATAAAGTAGAGGGGAAGGCATCCAACAACAGAAGCGCTATAAATGTTCGTTTGTAGTAAGGGGATAGTTTTGACGGCTTAAGCCTTCACTACGAATCAAGAGAGTATTTTATTGACTTAATAAGTATTTATGTTTTGTCGATCGCCTACAATACCCTCAAAGCTTGCGGCAGTTATAAAGACTGGGTGCGGATGCAAAATTTTATTTAATATTAAAAATTATTAAGGGCACAGCGATGCCGTACCCTTAATCATAAAAACTATTATTTATGTATCTAATTTTACAACATTCTTACTACTTGCGTAAAATTGCCGACAAAGAACTTTGTTTGCGAATATCTAGCATATCTGCTAGAGATTCTTTGCTTTTATCGAAGGGGATGGTGTGTTCTGGTGGCAGAACCGTTACCATAGGTTTTGTTTTAGATGGTGCTGGCACGAAGGACATGTTTTGTGACGCAGGCACAAATACTGGTGGATTCTGTGGTGGGTGTGGTTCTAATTTTTCTGGGTATCGTGCCAAGCGTGCCTCATAGCGGTTAATACGTTTCTGTTCTTTTTGCCGCTGTGTGGGACGATTTACCAATCGGAAAATTATAAAGCAACCACTAGCACAACTGAGGGCGATCGCTGCTACCATCCATAAAGGTGTAGGATTGCTAGTCTCAGAGGGGGTGTTGATTGGTTGTGCTACTTCAGCTTGTATTGTTTCTGGTTCTTGCTGTTCCACACGACCAGGATAACCCAAGCTATACACAGCAAGGGTTGCGCTCCCGATAAACATTCCTAACAACCCTACCAACAATAGCCAAGGATAGCGTGCCAACAGATATATCATTAACTTGAAGCTATCTATTGACTTCGAGTTACTCTTTACCTTGTCTGCTGTGAGCGCTGTTGCTTGCCTTGGCTCCTGCTGTACATTCTGATTATTTTCCATGATTACTTTCAGATTTGTACCCCTCCGATTGTTGATTGTACTGGAGGAGTTCACCTGAGCGTATCCGTACAAAATATCCGGATTGAAGTAGCCTTTTTTTTTAATCAGGCTCTTAAATCCGCTAAGTATTCGCAAAAATCGTTTTTTTAATAGTCAAAAGTCAATGGTCAATGGTCAATGGTCAAGAGTTATTCTATATTCTCTCCAGAGCAAGTTTAATCAAGCGATCGACTAATTCGGTAAAGGGAATTCCACTTTTAGCCCACAGTTGAGGATACATACTCGTGGCTGTGAAGCCTGGGAAGGTGTTGATTTCGTTAATTAATATTTCCCCTGTTGCTTCCACATAGAAAAAGTCCACCCTTGCCAACCCAGCAGCGTCAACGGCTGTAAAGGCTTGCAAAGCCATGTCCTGAATTTGACGCATAACAGAATCTGGTAGCTGTGCCGGAATCAGTAAATCTGCTTGACCTGGTGTATATTTAGTTTCATAATCGTAAAAATCACTTTCAAAAGAAATTTCGCCGACGACAGAAGCTTGGGGTTGATCGTTTCCTAAAACGGCACATTCGACTTCTCGTGCGATGACTCCAGCTTCGACTATGATACGGCGATCGTAACTGGCGGCGTTATCTAATGCGGCTTCTAATTCTGAACGCGATCGCACTTTGGCAATTCCCACCGATGAACCTAAATTAGCAGGTTTGACAAAACACGGATAGCCCAACGTGGCTTCGATTTCATCACACAATTTGGGAAATATACAAGGATTTGACCAAATTTGCGCTCTGGTCAGCGTTACATATTTAACTTGTGCCAATCCCGCTTGAGCAAACGCCATTTTCATAGCAATCTTATCCATACCCATTGCCGAACCTAACACCCCAGAACCGACGAAGGGAACTTGCATCAAGCTGAGTAATCCCTGAATTGTACCATCTTCACCGTTGGGACCGTGGAGAATCGGAAACCAAACATCTACCTCTTGAGTTTGTGCTGGAAATTGCCATAGTTTAGGGTTTGCGGCAAGAGAAGCCAATGCAACACCGGATGTTAAAACTTGTTGCGGTACATCTCCTGCTAACCAACGTCCATCTTTTTGGATGTAGAAAGGGAGTATTTCATACTTGTTAGCATTTTCCTCTGAACTTAAGGCAAGAGCGATCGCTCGTGCTGAACTAATGGAAACTTCATGCTCTCCCGAACGACCACCAAACAACAACCCTACCCGCAATTTTGACATTTGCTGCACCTCTACACTCCTCATTGGCAGATAGCGTATCATAACTTGTCAAAGTTGCTAAATTTTTTATTTACAAATGTTTTTCAGTATTAACTATATAAATCAAAGAATTTATGTTATTTTGATAACTATTTGCTATACCTTTTCTCGCTAAAGGTAAAGTGAGCAATTTTGTTAAAATGCCTCAATGCCAGAAAAACAAGACTACTTAGAAACAAAATTTGGATGGTCTTTGGAACAAAGAGAGCCTCGGTTCATCCAATCTCTGATGCCACTCTGGGAGTGGTTATATCGCTACTATTTTCGAGTGGAAACTAGTGGTTGGGAAAATATCCCCCAGTCTAAGGTTTTGCTTGTCGGTACGCATAACGGGGGGCTGTCATCTCCCGATATGTATATGGTGATGTACGACTGGTTTCAACGATTTGGTGTGGAAAAACCAGTTTACGGATTGGCACATCCCTACTTTTGGGAGTTTCCCCTAACAGCAGAATTGGCAGGGAGGTTGGGAGCAATCATCGCTCATCCGAGAATGGCGATCGCTGCTTTGCGTTCTGGAGCTACCGTACTAGTATATCCTGGTGGAGCGCAAGACCTCTTTCGACCACACGAACTACGTAATCAAATTCACTTTGCGGGAAATCAAGGATTTATCAAGTTAGCACTGCGGGAAGAAGTACCGATTGTGCCGATTATTTCTGTCGGTGCTCACGATACCCTGTTTGTGCTAGCTGACTTATACAAAATTTTACAGCAATTACATCAATCGGGGATGCCTTGGATATTTGGGCTAGATCCAGAAGTATTCCCGATTTATCTTGGGTTGCCTTGGGGATTGGCGATTGGTCCTTTACCTAACATACCATTGCCTGTAACTATACATACGCGAGTTTGTCCGCCGATTGTCTTTGAACGTTATGGTCGGGAAGCTGCAAGCGATCGCTCTTATGTTAATGCTTGTTATGAGTTAGTCACAAGTCAGATGCAGCACGAGTTAGATGATTTGGTTAAGAGTCAATAGTCAAAGAGTCAAAGAGTCAATAGTCAAAGAGTCAAAAGTCAAAGAGTCAAAGAGTCAAATAGTTGACTGTTGACCATTGACCGTTGACTGTTGACCATTGACCATTGACCGTTGACCGTTGACCATTTAAACTGATACCGCTTGTCGCACCTCTATCGGTTCACCTGTCAAGCTAAAAGCGCGAATTTCGGTAATTTTCACCTTGACCAACTGTCCTTTAAGTTCGTTGATATCACCAGCGAAGAAGGTGAGACGATTACCGCTTGTGCGTCCCATGACTTGAGTTTTATCTTTCAGGTTTTGGTCTTCTACCAGCACTTCTTCGATGCGTCCGAAATAACGTTGCGATCGCTCGTAAGCTTTAATATTAACCAGATGATTTAGTCTTTGCAGGCGATCGCTTTTTACTTCTTCACTTAATTGATTTGTCCATAAAGCTGCTGGTGTCCCCGGACGTGGAGAATATGCGGCTGTATTCAACAAGTCAAAGCCAATATCTTCCACTAATTTCAGCGTATTTTCAAACTGTGTTTCTGTCTCTCCAGGGAAACCGACGATCGCATCCGCACTAATTGACGCATCTGGCATATATCGGCGAATTGTGTCAATTATCCGGCGATATTTCTCTTGAGTATAACCCCGCGACATCGCCTTTAATAGTTCGTTATCGCCAGATTGGAAAGGTATATGAAAGTGTTCGCATACTTTCGGCAACTCAGCACAAGCTTTAATTAATCGCTCAGTGAAATAACGGGGATGACTAGTAGCAAATCGGAAGCGTTCAATTCCCGGCACATCATGAACGTAATATAATAAATCTGTCAAAGTGTTGAGGTGACGACCTTCTGGTGTTGCTCCTGGCAAGTCTCTGCCGTAAGCGTCAATATTTTGACCGAGTAGGGTGATTTCTTTGTAACCTTGGCGTCCTAATTCTTCAATTTCCGTGCGAATTGCTTCGGGTGTACGTGATTGTTCGATACCGCGCACGTTAGGAACAACACAGTAAGTACAGCGTTCGTTACAGCCATAAATTACATTCACCCAAGCTGTTACTTCGCTATCACGGCGCGGCTTGGTGATATCTTCAATAATGTGGACTGCATCTGTTGCCACAACTTGATTGCCGTCAAATACCGACTCTAGCAACTCTTTGAGACGGTTAGCATGTTGTGGTCCCATTACCAAATCTAATTCTGGAACTCGTCGCAGCAGCGTTTCCCCTTCTTGTTGAGCAACGCAACCAGCAACTATTAAAGTTAAATCCGCTTTTTCGTGCTTGCGTTTTGCTTGTCTACCCAGATAAGAATATACTTTTTGTTCTGCATTATCGCGGATACTGCAAGTGTTGTAGAGAATCAAATCGGCATTATTTGGATCTTCAGACCACTCAAAGCCCATGTCTTCTAGGATGCCTGCCATGCGCTCTGAGTCGGCTTTATTCATTTGGCAACCAAAGGTGGTAATGTGATAGCGGCGTTGAGATAAGCTGGTCATAGGGAATTATCTAATCAGTTTAATAGTATAGGAATTGTATTTGATTTTTCAAAAGATACGTAGGGTGTGTTAGCGACAGCCTAAGTACAATATTGCATAAATTCATGACGAAAATTTATCAAAAAAACTCTGCGTTACTCTGTCTTGAAAAGTTGTTCATGGGGGAAACCCCCTTGGCGCTAGCCTCTCCCTTTGGGAGAAGACCACACTTTTCGCTGCGCTTACCTTTGCGTTACTTTGCGTTTCAAAACGCTACGAATTTATGCAAAGCTGTACTAAGGCACCAAACCCTAAAAAATAGTGCCTTACTATAAACTTAACGGGTTAATGGGTAATGGGCAATAAACCAATTACCCATTCTCGTTTTAGAAGTGATTTATCGAGCTTGATATTACGCAGTGTAGGATTGTACAGTGCGTAAGTCCTACTAATTTATCGACATTTAATATGGATACAGTAAAACTCTTTGGATTGCCGGCAGAGAAAGGGAGATGGTTTCTCATTCCCCTGGGAATGATTGTGTTACTTTGCCTGGGAACCGTTTATTCTTGGAGTATTTTTAGAAAACCTCTGGAGGCATTGTTTAAGAAAGAAGGAATAAATATCACCGCAACCGAGAGCTTGTTACCATTCACGGTATTTTTGCTAGTGTTTGCGATGGTTATGCCGATCGCAGGTTTTTACATTAAACGCTTTGGTGCGCGTTTGATTATTGCAGTTGGTGGAGCTATCATGGCTTCTGGTTACGTCCTTTCCAGCTTTGCCAGTAACATTACCATGTTAATTTTTACCTATGGGGTTATTGCAGGTGCAGGAGTGGGTATGGCTTACGGAATGCCTTTAGCGGTAGTTGCTAGATGGTTCCCCGACAAAAAAGGTATTGCTGTAGGTTTAACTGTGGTTGGTTTTGGTTTATCCCCTTTAATTACTGCACCTTTGGCAAAGTCCTTAATAGATACCTATCAAATTAAAACGACCTTTGTGATTCTTGGTGTTGCTTTCGCAATTATTATTGTTGCGATTTCCACAATCTTGGCTCTTCCTCCTAAGAACTGGAAACCATCGGGATGGAATCCTCCTACTTCCATAAATTCCTATTCGCTTACCAACAATAGGGAAAATATGCTGCAAAACCGCGCATTCTACGGTTTGTGGCTGTGCTACGCTTTTGGCTCTTTCGCTGGATTGGCAGCAATTGGAATTGCTAGTCCCCTGGCCCAAGAAATTATTAAACTTGATGCAGCAACCGCAGCTAGTAGCGTTTCCCTGTTTGCAATATTTAATGGTGCGGGAAGACCTTTTTTCGGTTGGTTAACCGATCGCTTTACACCGAAATTTGGGGCGATCGCCGCATTTGTATTGGTGATTATCGCCTCTATTTTAATGTTAAATGCTCGTGAAGGTGATACTACAACTTATTTTGTCGCTTTTTCCCTATTCTACTTTTCTCTTGGGGGATGGCTAGCGATCGCTCCGACTTCGACTCTCAGTTTTTTCAATCCCCTAGACTACGCCAAAAATTACGGTATTATCTTTACTGCATACGGTGTTGGAGCGTTAGGTGGTACTTTAATTGCTGGTCAGGTTCGCGATCGATTTGGCAGTTATGGGAATTTTTTCTACACTACTGCGGGTTTGTCTGTATTAGGCATCATCTTGGCTGTATTCCTATTGAAGCGAAATTTCCTAGCTGTTTCGGATATAGGGCAAACAGATAAGGCAATCAGATAAAATCACATTTCAGGCATTACAATTGTAGTCGGCGCTGTACTCGCCCAACCACCGACTACAAAATTTATGCCTCAGGTTCAATACCCGCTGCTCGCAGTTGCGCTGCTAATCGTTCAGCACGTTGTCGTTCTTGTTCAGCACGTTGTCGTTCTTGTTCAGCCTTTTCTAAACCCCACAGCAGCAAATTCCCCTGGTCATCCCACCAACGCAACCAATAACCTGTGCGGTTTTCGCGTTCTCCTTGCCATGTACCTAGAAATAAGTTCATTTCCGTAATCGAGTAACGGTTATTATTATCAGGTTGCTGTAGTTGATATTTTCCATCGTTTAATTTATAAACTTCAAGTGTGCCTGTATCCGGTTCAAAAATTGCATAGTTCGGCACTTTGAGAACTTGTTCATAAAATAACCATTTTCCTGGTGGATAAGTCGGCTTGATGGAATACTCGTTATCTTCTGTATCTGAGATAAATTCCATTACAATTAAGGGAATATCTCCTTGTAATTGGGGAGTGTAGCTGCGTTTGACTTCTTTTCTAGAAACGCGGATATTCGCTACATATCCCCAATCTGGTGCTTTAATCACCATTTTGTCGTTGACGGTGGCACAAATGCCGTAATTTGTTGTAGTTAATGCTGTATCTGGCAGTCTTCCGGCTATTTCTAAGCTTTGTGTTAAAGCTGCTGCGAGAAGAGGTTGATTAATGTTATCCACTGGATCATTTGGTAATACAAAATCATCGGGTAATTTTTCCCAAGTTACTTGAAATTTGTCTGTACTAGCTATCATATCGATTTTGGATTTTAGATTTTGGATTGGGTAATGGATAAACCAATTACCAATTACCGGCGTTGCTGAAAGAGGTATGAATCCGCATGTAGAGACGTAGCAGTGCTACGTCTTTACAAGAATTTTGGTATTAGATAAAATCAGATTCACGCCATGAAATCAGCAACGCTCAATTAACCTCTAAGCTGGTTTCCAAGTACCGTGAAAGCTGTGGGGAATGACGCTGGGTAATCTGAGTTTACAAACAGGTTCTTCGTCTAACCTATCGGCATTAAATACCCAAACTTCACTACTATTAATATTGCCGTCGTAGACAACTGTTATCACCCAAGCTTGGTTTAGATTTTCAGCATCTTGGACGTAAATCGGTTCACTCGGATAGCAATTTTCTCCACAATTGGAAGACGTTAATTTTTCGGTTTGGTGGTCGAAACGTGCGATCGCATTTAATATTTCTTCACTAATATCCGTTCCCTGCCGATATGTGGAAAGATAAGTATACCGAGAAGCTTGTCCCACGTTTTGCGGTGGTACGGTCGGAAATTCGCACTGTCTATCTAATATTTGCTCAATTGCGGTCACTTTTCCGGTTTGGGGATTAAGTTGCAATCTTGATAATGAACTCTTGGCAGCTGTTTTAGCTGTACCTGTAGCTACTTCTTTGAGGAATTGGTTGGTTTGAAAGTCTTCATAACGAGCGATATCGACATTTACCAAACCGCTATCATCAACATAACCGTTGCTAAAATGCCATTGATACCAAGCTTGGGTTTCGCTGCGACTAACTAAGGTTAATGTTTCCCGATCAAAAACTAATATTTGAGTTCCTAATTGAGGTTTCCATTCAAAAGCATCGCTGTAGCTGCTTAATCCCATCAATACCGGAAGAGGATTCATCCTGACTGGGGGAATGCAAAATATTAAGTATTGCCCCGCTAAAACAAAATCATGCACCAATGATGTACCATCAAGTTGGAATTGCACTTTTTGAATTATTTTGCCAGTGCGATCGCTCTTATAAATATTCAACGTCGCATTTAATCCGGGAGTAACCCCAAAGTTAAAAATCTCCCCTGTATGCAAATCGCGTTTGCAGTGTGCAGAATAACTTAAACCCTCAGTTAATCCACTTAAATCATCTTCGCCAAAAGTCTCCAAATTTTGCAAATCCAAAGCGTGAGGTTTACCCCCTTCCCACAGTGCTAAAAGTTTATCTGGTAGTGCTATAACTGAGGTATTGGCGGCATTCTTCACTGCTTTCGACCATTTATTCCACCCAGGTGCAGTCATGCCATAATTACCGTAAAGCAGCTTATTGACGGCTTCTTCTTCTTTGTAACCAATAGTTTGCACGTAGCGATAAACACCTGTCGCACCTGCGGAAGTGAAATGTACGGCAAGAATTGCCCCATCCCCATCAAACCAATGTCCCATACGGATATTACCGCGTTCTAACCGTCCAGGTCCGTTGCGGTAAAGTGTACCACGCAATCCTTCAGGTATTTTACCAGAAAGGACTTGCAGTTGAGTGGGAGAAAATTCTGATGCCGGTTGAGCGATCGCACCTGCCCAAGCTGGTTTTGTTGACTTTTTGTTAATTGTATGCATTATATTCAATACTAACTACTATGTCGCTCTTATATTTAACGTAACGATATCGAGACTTGATGGTGAAAAATCTCATATCATATTTGACGTTGAGACACATATTGTAGAGACGTTCCGATGGAACGTCTCTACTATCTGAAATTATTTTTCTATTGCAAAGCTTGACCAAGAATTAATTTTACAGTACATTAGTACTATTACAGGTTTAACAAATAGCACCTTCACGCTGATGGACAAAATTAATGAAGCTATCTAAGGTAGACTTGAGTAGTTTAATCGCGATCGCTCATTCTGAAGGATACTTGCAATTATTGCTCGACCGAGGTTCAGAGCTAGAATTTGTAGAAATTCCTGCACCAATACAAGCTTACGAGGGATTGCAAGATTTAAACGAAATTATCGCTGATTCTCCTGCACTTCCCCCACAATCCTCCTCAATTGCCATGCTAAGTGTGAATTCATCAATGGCTGCATCTATAGGATACGACAAAAACGAACAAATATTGCAGGTTGAGTTTCACAATGGGGCAATTTATCAGTATTCTGGGGTAGAAGCGGATACTTGGTCTGATTTACATGACGCTGATTCAGTGGGAAGATATTATAATCACGAAATTAAAGGTAGATATGAGTGCGATCGCATAGATAACACAGAATATTTGGATGATTGTTGCGATTAACACATAAATTGTAGTAGGCGTTTCAACGCCTAATTATTTAATTTAACTTAACTTAAATTTGTCCTTGAGCTTCTTGGATATCGCTTTTTGCTTCCTCCCAAATCGCTGAACGGACTTGATTTAATTGAACGAATTTCTGTGTAAATAAATTAGAAGTTTCTTTAACTTTATATTTCTTAACTAATGGGACATTTTTGATTTTAAAAGAATCAGGTATCCATAACACGTTCCTGAATTCTATAATCC
>CASBQC010000240.1 GCA_949127805.1 Nostocales cyanobacterium PMM_0081 | reverse complement strand
TTCTAAACGCAGGCGATAAAGACCGGGTAAAATTTGACATAATGCAGCTGCCCATAAACCTACAGACTCGTTAAATAGCACTTTACCCAAGCTATAAACTGACAAAAGCAAAATTCCGCTAAATAACAGCATTACTAAAGTAGCTTCATCTGCACCAGTACCAAAGATATTTTGAAAAAAAGCTGTAATGATGTAAGTTAAAGGCGGTATTTTTGAAGATAGTAGCCAAAAACTTTCCCACCATTCTGCATCCCACCATTGAGCATTTTGTAACGCTTGCCGATAGTTTAACGTGCTGGTTAAGTAATCTGCTTGATCCCAAGCTGGAACTGAGCGATCTAGTGTCAGCCAAATGCGATCGCATAAAGCCGACATCAGCCAAATTATCCCCAGAATCAGTATATTATAATTTCGCTTCTTTTTGGCAGCCATAAATCGCTTCGCTTCTGCGATAACTTCAGACTGAAGAATTATAAGTTATAAATTTATATAAAATCTTAACTCTGTAAAGACGCTTGGGAATCATCGTCTCTACTTTTTCCTCATTTTCACATTAATAACTAAATCATGGGAGCGCAAATCAACCATAATAAAAAACTCTAAAACCCTGTAGAGACGTTACATGTAACGTCTCTACAATAGACATCTCCAGAAAATGAATGTAGAGACGTAGCACTTGGTAGTCTCTACAAGGGTTTCGGGCAACGCATAATAAGCATAGCGGTCGATGTCTAATAGACATCTCCAGAAAAGACGCAGAGACGTTCGGTCCGGAACGTCTCTTGGGGTTCGGGCAACGCATAGTTCATTTTCACTCCTATGTCTAATATAGGCAATAAACCTGCGATATCACTCATCAAACTTTCTCTGCGCCCTCTGCGCCTCTGCGGTTCGATATAAAATGAGGTGGGGAAACCCCACCCTACAAAATTAATCTGCACCCTCAATCGGTGCAAAACCTTGACGTTGAATATTTTCCGTTATAGTGCGGGGTTCCAAAAATTGTAACAGATAATCTGGACCTCCAGCTTTTGAACCTACTCCCGAAAGCTTAAAGCCACCAAAAGGTTGTCGGGCAACGATCGCACCTGTAATATTGCGATTAACGTACAAATTCCCGACTTCAAACTCAGATTGCGCTTGTTCAATGTGCGAAGGAGTTCTAGAATAAAGTCCTCCAGTCAAAGCGTAATTAGTCCCATTCGCAACTTGCAAAGCTTGGTGAAAATCCTTCACCCGAATTACCGCTACAACCGGACCAAAAATTTCTTGTTGAGCAATTGTATCATCTGGCGATACTTCACTAAAAATCACAGGTCCGATAAAATAGCCTTTATCAGGAGTTGGCATTTCCAAAACAGCTTTTGCTGATTGACGACCTATTTCAATATACTCGCAGATGCGATCGCGTGCCGGAGCATCAATCACAGGTCCGACTTGAGTACTTGGTAACTCAGCCTCACCAATATTCAGCGATTTTGTTGCTTCGACAAAGCGCTCCACAAAGGTATTATAAATCGACTCAACCACAATTACACGCGAACAAGCAGAACATTTTTGTCCGCTGTAACCAAAAGCCGATTGCACAACTCCCACCACAGCAGCGTCTAAATCAGCACTTTCATCCACAATAATCGCATTCTTCCCTCCCATCTCCGCAATTACCCGTTTCATATGCTTTTGACCAGGTTTAAGAATTGCCGCTTCTGCGTAAATTCGACAACCAACTTCTTGCGAACCTGTAAAAGCAATGACATGAGTATCAACATGATTCACCAAATAAGCACCAACTTGGGAACCCTTACCTGGAACGTATTGAAAAACACCTTTGGGAATTCCCGCTTCCACCAACACTTCTGTAAATTTAGCTGTAATTACAGAAGAAGTTTCCGCAGGTTTGAGGAGAGTGCAATTCCCTGCAACCAAAGCAGCAACAGTCATCCCGCAAGCGATCGCTAAAGGAAAATTCCAAGGAGAAATCACCACCGCAATTCCCCGTGGGTGGTAAATATAACGATTAGTTTCCCCAGGAACGTCATAATTAACACCTTCATCCAAACGTTCCATCTCGTCCGCATAGTAGCGACAAAAATCTATCGCTTCAGAAACCTCACCATCCGCTTCCCGCACAGGCTTACCGACTTCCAAAACAATCCAAGCCGAAAACTCAGCACGGCGTTCTTCCATCAAATCCCCAGCCTTCCGCAAAATCGCCGCACGTTCCTTAACCGGAGTTTTCCTCCAACCAGGAAAAGCAGATTTTGCAGCTTTCATCGCTTCTTCTGCTTGTTCCACACTGAGAAGCCCAACCTTCCCCACAACCTCACAGAAATTCGACGGATTAACAGAATCAACAACATCCTGAGTTTCTACATATTCCCCATTCACCAAAGGTAAATAAGTCTTCCCAAACTGCCGACGAACACCTTGCAAAGCTTCCTGAGAAAGCTTTATTTTCTCCTCCTCAGCATAATCCGTATCAGCCACACCAAGGAAGGAGGAGGGGAGGAGGGGGGGAG
>CASBQC010000239.1 GCA_949127805.1 Nostocales cyanobacterium PMM_0081 | reverse complement strand
TCTTTAAAAACAACACTTAAGTATTTTTTCTTAGTAAAAATCACGATTAGCATCTGGGCTTTTAGAGAAGAGGGTGCAAAAATAAACTTATAGATACAATACAGCCACAGGATATACACGCCTATAAAGTTAGCAAACAAATAAAGTTTTTAACACAATTTTTTAGTGCAAATATTTGCATCGCTTTTATTCTTTTCGTTGTTTATATCAACTAGAAGGCAGAAAGCAAAATTTTGCTTATGTATGCTTTCTATAAAGTTGGCATTTTACGTTTAACTGTTTCTAGTTGTATTCTGAAAAAATTGGGAAAATATATGCGCGATCGCCTGAGTATTAAACAAGGCAAATTTCAACTTTCGACAACAGCAAAAGTTATGTTGTTCGCTGCCTTTGTGGCTGTACTACCAACTTCAGGCTTCTGTACAGCTTCGCTAATACTCTCACTTGACTACGTAAATTCAACATCTCCTACCGTGAACCACCCGACATCGATTCCTTGGCTGACTGAACAATATCAATGTCAGCATACCCATAGAATTTGGCGTGATGACAAGTGTTGGGATTATGAACATAATCCGATGTTTTGATAAGTAAGTAGTGAGCGGTAAACCGCTCAAATATAAAGGTTTTATCATTATAATTGGATTAAAAGAGTTGGATGAATCTTTATGCTATTAGAGTTAAGACAATTGAGGATTCAACCGGGACAGCAACTGTTACTTGAGGACGTTAGCTGGCAGCAATTTGAAAATATTTTGGCGGAATTAGGAGAACATCGCGCTGCCAGAATTTCCTATAGTCATGGTTTTTTAGAAATTATGGTTCCCTTACCCGAACATGAAAAAGCCAAAGAAATTATTGGCGATATGGTCAAAATTTTATTGAATGAACGAAGTATCAATTACGATGCTTTAGGTTCAACAACCCTAAAAAACGAAAAAATGAGTCAGGGAGTAGAACCGGATACTTGTTTTTACATTCAAAATCAAGCGGCAGTTATTGGTAAAAATCGCATAAATTTAAGTGTAGACCCACCCCCAGACTTAGCCATAGAAATTGATTTAACTTCTCGCACGCAATTGGATAATTACCAAATGTTGGGAGTACCAGAACTTTGGCGATATGGAAAACAAGGGTTACAAATTAACGTCTTGCAAGCAGGAAAATATGTAGAGTTAAATTTTAGTCCTACTTTTCCAGATATACCCATAATTGAACTAGTAAATCAATACGTCCAGCAGAGTCAAGTTGTTGGTAGCAGCCAAGCCATTCAAGCTTTTAGAAATTGGGTGCGAAATGTGGGTTAGTAAAGACGAATACAGGACTTAGGCGCGGACTACATATTTCCCTCATTCCGACGCTTCGGTTGCAATTTCAAAGTCTTGTTTTCTGGTAACGAGTGTATAAGTCCTACAATAATTTCTCACAGGCAAACACGGAAATAGATTTTGTATAAGATGCACCCAAATGTTATTTAGACAGTTTGCCGCTAATGCATTGGTATTTCAACATTATCAGGTAGACGAGTTGTGCGATCGCCCAAGTTTATGTTCTCATCAACCAACGTGCGATCGCCCAAGTCGGATTTTTGTTCTTATCATTTTATGCTGGTTTAATTTTATCACTAAACGCGATATTAACTTCTCCTTTGCAAAGAGTTAATGTCTGAATGATAAGCTTGCCTCTGTGTTAATTTACTTAGCCAGGGGTAATAAGCATGATAGATTACAATAATCTTAATTCGATTTTTTCCAGTCGAATTAAGCGACGTAGCCTAATTATCGGAGCGGGTGCATTAAGTGGTCTAGCGATCGCCAGCCAATTTTCTAATAGTAGAGCGATCGCCCAAGTTAAATTTGGCAATTATCCTTTTACCCTCGGTGTGGCGTCAGGTGAACCCTATGCCACCAGCGTGGTCATCTGGACTCGTCTGGCTCCCGAACCCTTGAATGGAGGTGGAATGCCAGCTGTCAATGTGCCAATTCAATGGCAAGTGGCAACTGATGCCAACATGAAGAATATTGTCGCAAAAGGCACTGAGATTGCTATCCCAGAATTAGCTCACTCAGTTAGAGTTGAGGTTAACGGACTAAAAAGCAACCGTTGGTACTGGTATCAATTCATCTCAGGCGGTGAAAAAAGCCCCATTGGTCGGACTCGTACAGTTCCTTCATCAAATAGCGCTGTCAGTAAACTTGCCTTTGCACTTGCCTCTTGCCAGCACTACGAGCAGGGATACTTCACAGCATACAAATACATGGCAGAGGAAGACCTAGACCTGGTAGTGCATGTGGGTGACTACATTTACGAGGGAGGAATCACCGCAAATCGTGTTAGACAGCACAACAGTCCGGAAATTTTGACTCTGGAAGATTATCGCAATCGCCATGCCCTCTACAAGACCGATCCCAATCTGCAAGCAGCTCATGCAGCATTTCCCTGGATTGTAACTTGGGACGACCACGAAGTAGAAAACAATTACGCCAACGACATCTCGGAAATCGATAATGAACCGGATCAGGATCGCTCTGTATTCCTAGAGCGACGAGCGGGTGCTTATCAAGCTTACTACGAACACATGCCGCTACGACCCTTCTCGCGACCTAGCGGACCTGATATGCAACTTTTCCGTCGGCTTTCCTTCGGTAATTTGGCAACCTTCCATGTGCTAGATACCCGGCAATATCGCACTGATCAACCTTGTGGAGATGGAACCAAAGAACGTTGCCCAGAGAATTTTGACCCAAATGCGACGATTACTGGCAAGCGTCAAGAAAATTGGCTATTGCGTGGTTTAGATCGCTCACAGGCTCAGTGGAACGTTCTGGCTCAACAAGTTATAGTTGCTCAGAGAGACTTCACACCAGGGGAAGGTGCAACCTTCAGCATGGATAAATGGGATGGGTATTTAGCTTCACGCGATCGCCTTCTTGGTTTCTTGGATGAACGCAAACCGTCTAATCCTGTGGTTTTGTCAGGCGATGTGCATTCCAATTGGGCTATGAATTTGAAAGCTGACTTTGATAATCCAGAATCTGCTACAGTTGGGAGTGAATTTGTTTGTACCTCAATTAGCACCGGTGGGGATGGGGCAGACACAAGCGCCACTGTAGAAGCCTCGTTGCCAGACAATCCGCACATTAAGTTTTACAATGGTCAACGGGGATATGTCCGCTGCCTAGTGACTCCCACAAACTGGCAGACTGACTATCAAGTTATGTCAAACGTGACAACTGAATCTGGCACAATCAGTACCCGTGCTTCATTTGTGGTGGAAAATGGTGATCCGGGGGTAAAACAAGTTTAATCGTTTTCTGTTTTCTTTCTTAATGTAAAGACGTTCCGGCGGAACGTCTCTACGACGGTAAGTAGCTTTTTATTAGTGTTAATTAAACGGACATGATGTTATTTTAAATATCGCTTATATCTGGAAAAGCTACCAAACATTTCCTTCGAAGACGAAATTAACGTGTTAGTAAAGACGAATAATTTCTAACAGGCAAACACAGAAATAGATTTTGTATAATCAGGAGATGCACCGAAATCTTACTTAGACAGTTTGGCGCCAATGCATTGGTGCTTCGACGTTATCAGGCAGACGAGTTGTGCGATCGCCTAATGCTGCTCTAATTTGCTGTGGGTCTAAATTTTTCACACCTGTCAAAATTGCCCCTTCTAATTTGACATCGCAAAGATTTGCCCCATAAAGGTTGGCTCCCATCAAGTTTGCCTCACAAAGGTTAGCTTCATGAAGGATTGCTCTTTGCAAGTTGGCTCCCATCAAATTTGCTCTATACAAATCAACTTCTATCAAACTTGCTTCAGACAAATTAGCAAACAATATCTCTGTTTGTTGCAGTTTGGCTGCGTTCAAATTTGCTTTACTAAGATTGGCTCCATTCAAGTTTGCTTGTTGCAAGTTTGCTCCAATCAAACCGGTACCCTGCAAGTTGGCTTTACCAAACTTTGCTTGCTGCAAGTTGGCTAAAAACAACTTTGCACCAGAAAGGTTGGCAAGTTTTAAAGTTGCTTGTTGCAAGTTGGCTTTATAAAGGTTCGCATCGCTGAGATTAGCTGCACGCAAACTTGCACCAGAGAGGTTAGCTGCACGCAAATTTGCCCCACACAGCTTAACTTTATTCAGATTGGCTCCGGAAAGGTTTGCCGCACCCAAGCTGCATGATTGCAAGTTGGCTTCATACAAAATTGAACCACAAAGTTGAGCTTTATCGAGGTCTGCACCAGACAAATCGGCTGATCGCAAGTCTGCACCACAAAGGTCAGATCCACTTAAGTCTGCTCCAGCAAAATCTACTCCACGCAGGTCTGCGCGTCTGATGTGAGTATTACGTAAATCGATTTTCTGATTTACCGGGTCTTTTTGTGAATCGCGTCTACCGATGACTGTTAAAGCCACTTGAATATCTGTACGAATGCGCGGTGATTCCTCCAGCCACTTGAGGTCGTCGGGATGTTCGCGACTCACTACACGGCTGTGTCTGCCAAAACGAGGTTCAGAATCTTCCTCGGTTTGTTGTCGTTGTGCCACCGGGATAGGAGCATTCTCGCGCACAAAAGCTGAGAGAATTTCCATGATTGTCCAATGTTCTTTAGGAAAATCCTGAGCAACTCGTTCTAAAGCGTAAATTGCACCTGTCCGCGTTTCTACTTTATCATGTCCAAGCTGTTCAATTGCCCCCATAAAGCGTTCGGCAATTAGCCTGTCTTGATTGAGTTTGGTATTTTGAATGCCGAGTTCAATGTTTCTTTGAGCACAATCCGCACTTTTTTCTAAAGCTTCTGCACGCTTTCCTGCGTAATAAGCATTAATCATTCCTGCTAGTCCTAAAAAAACTATTGCAGAAGTTGTCAATGTTTGATTTCTATTCTCTATTTGTTGCTGTGTTGACATTTTCTCATTATGAGAAAATGCCAATAAAATTAGAGTCAATGATAAAGTAAATATAATTGATGTAGCTATCAACCAATTCAAAAGCGTGTCTGTCTTATTAGCAGACATAGCACAAGTATTCCTCACATCGAACGAATTTTTACGGTGATTCTTGGCAAAAAGAGTATAGCATTTATCTCCAAATTGCAATATGCACCCCAAGGCTCAATTAATCTTACTTTTACGATTGGTTGATTGCATTGAATGCAACATTTGCTTCAATACTCTGAGCGTAGATGCCTTACAGACCTAGAAAACTCACGAAATATCACTTGATTTCATGTGCTGCAATTTTAGATATTTGGCTTCTTGGATGTTTGCTTCGTATAGGTTAGCATCCCGGAAGTTTACTTGATCCAATTTCGCTCCATTGAGATTTGCCTGATACAAATTGGCTAAAAACAAATTTGCTCGATGCAAATTGGCTTGATGCAAATTTGCCCCACAGAGATTGGCTGCATTGAGAATTGCCCCTGTTAAGTTAGCGTCACTGAGGTTTGCTTCAGCCAGGTTAGATGCACTAAGAATTGTACCACTTAAGTTAGCACTTTTGAGATTTGCCCCTGCCAAGTTAACTTGATATAGATTCGCTCCTGCTAAATTAGCACCATTGAGATATACCCCCCGCATATCCGTATTACTCAAATCAATTTGCTGATTTTCCGGATCTTTTTTTACATCTCTCCTCCCAATAACCGTTAAAGCTGCTTGAATATCTGTACGAATTTTCGTTTTGATGTTGCTTTTTGATTTCTCTTTGGGCGTGTAAAAAGTATTATTTCGCACAAAAATAGTGAGCATTTCCATGATTTCCCAGTGGTTTTGTGGATAATTCTTGGCGACTTGCTCTAAATCATAAATTACATCCAAACTGGTTTCTATGTTTTTACTTCCCAGTTGTTTCATTGATTGCCATTCCTCATCCTGAATTTGAGCAACTTATGTTGATTTTGTGTGATTATTTTTTGGTTAACAAGCGTCTAAAGGAAGAATTCCTTTTATCAGCTATTATTAGTAGATTCCTTACTTGTTAGGTCACAATACGTATTATTATTTAC
>CASBQC010000238.1 GCA_949127805.1 Nostocales cyanobacterium PMM_0081 | reverse complement strand
GGTTTGTAACAGAGAATGAATTGTGGCTACTTAGAGCGATCGCTTAACTTAATACTAGCTAAAATCGTTTATCGTGATATAATTTTGAACAAAAAAGAATAAAGTATAAAGGAATTGCTTGCATTTTGGATATCAAACTCTTTTCGGAAACAGTTCGAGATAATCTGCTTCCTCTAGTCATTATTGCTTGTGGCGTAGGGGTAGCAGTCAGTTTTTTTGGTCTGTTATTTCTTTTAACTTTCTTATTTAAAAAAATGAGTGAATTAATGACTACTCGGTTCTTATCTAATGAAGGAAGAAGAATCTATGAGAAAGTAGTATCTTCTTACCAAAAAAAATTGGTATCAACTATTGTCTTAGTCCTGATTGACTTGACTTTGTTACTGATTCCTAAACCGAGTTGGCTCAACTACCTCGAATTGGGTATAGCGTTGTTAGTTGCGATTACAGTTGGCTGGTTAACCTCTCGCTTGTTTGAGAAATTTTACGAAGCTTACTTGCAAGAAACTGCCCTAAGCCGTAAAATCAACGGTGAATTACTGATGGTAGGTAATGCCGTAGCTGATGTAGCCATTTTCATAGTTATTTTCTTCATTTTTGCTCAGACTCATCACATCAATGTCTTAGGTTTAACAGCAAGTTTGGGAGTTGGGGGAATAGCTATTGCTTTCGCAGCGAAACAGACTTTGGAGCAGTTGTTAGGTGGGATCATACTTTATGTTGATCGACCTTTTATTATTGATGACTATATCGGTTTACCTGATGGTACATTTGGTAGAGTCGAGTCCATTGGGTTGCGTTCCACTAAAATTCGTAATTCTGGCAAAGGAACTTTAACCATAGTTCCCAATAACTCTCTGACAAACATGAGTATCGAGAACTTCACGGGAGCTAAAAAACTCGTTTCTCTGGTTTATCTAAATTTCTATCGAGTTGTGCTGGAAGATGAAAGAGCTTTGATTGGTCAAGTCATATTAGAAAGTACCAGAGATGTTTTCGGTGTTGACTCTCGCAACACGGATGTGATATTTAAAGATGTTATCCAAGACGGAAGAGCCAACAGAACTCAGGCTCAAATAAACTTTTTTATTCTTGGTTCTGGTGAGATGTCAATGGGAATGGGGAGCCAGTTGCTAGATATAGCGAAACAAACTATCGCTTTGCGATTAAAAGAGTATGGTATTGCCTTCGATTTAGAAGAAAGACCAGTAGATGTTGATGCACCGATTACTATCTAACTTAATTAATAGGCTGAAATGGAGACTCTACTGATTATAAAACCTTGGTTTTCGCTGGACGAAGCAACGCAAAAGCTTCTGATTGGAATTGGAATTCAACTGGCAATTTTCTTATTTTTTATATTCCTGGCTTTGATAGTTGGGAAATCGATTCCTCGCTTCCTCAAGCTGATTATTCGGAGATTTACACCTCGACTGTTTTCAAGGATTTATGAAAACTTAGTCGAGCCACAGGACAAGTTAGTGGGGATTCTAGGAACATTAATTCTCGTTTCTGTTTGTTTGAATCTTATTCAAGATTACAAGGGATTCTACCAGTTCTTGAAATTTTTCTCCGACTTATCAGTAGCTATTGCTGTTGGGATATTAATTTCTGGTTTCTTTCGTAACTTCTTGCGTGTCTACGGAATGGACTTGATTCGCAAAGTAGGTTTTGAAATTGATGAGTTAATACTCGTTTTTGAAACCATTGCTAACGCAGCCATTGGTTTTTTTGTGGCTGTAGCATTTGCTCAAAGTCAGAACGTAAATTTAATTGGTTTAGTAGCTGGTTTGGGGATTGGGGGTATAGCGGTTGCTTTTGCGGCTCAGAAAACTCTGGAACAGATTTTGGGAACAATTGTCATCTATTTAGACCGTCCTTATATCCCTGGAGAATACATTCGCATTAGTTTAAGTTCCCAAGGAGTTCTATTGGCACGTGTTGAAGCCATTGGTTTGCGTTCAACAAAGCTCCGGACACTTGGTAAAAGTACTCTCGTAGTTGTTCCCAATTCATTGATGGCAGGAGCAGATATTGAAAACGTGACGCGAGGTAAAAAGGTCATGGTGTTGCTGTATCTTGATTTTGCTCGGAGTTTAGCAAAACCTGAACAAGCGTTGCTAGAAAAAGTGATTAAGGAAAGTACCAATTCATTGTTTGGAATAGATCCAAACAGTACAAAGATTACTTTATTTCCCTATGACGATCATCCAGGAGTTCGGGCTAGGGTGAGTTTCTTTATCTTAGGTTCAAATGAAAATTCCCTTGACTTTCGCAAGCGATTGTTAGAGTTAGCCAATGAATCTATGTTAAAAAGACTTCAGAGTCATGGCATAGAATTTACTATGGAAGAACCAACTCTCTACGTTGATTCACCCGTACCAATTTAGCAGGGCAAAATCTATTTAAGCGGTATAGCCTAAGGTATCAGTCAGAGAAAGTATGGGTGATGGTAAGAGCGATCGCCCATTTTTTGAGAGATTATGTGCGCTCCCCCTCGGAGAATCGCGTATAGAGCGACGACCCGTTGAATTAAATATAAAACCACTAAGAGGGTGGAATGTCCCCGCAAGTACGGCACTTGGGACTATTAATGGTGCGTTAAACAGAGTTTGGGAGAGTTTTTGCGCTCATTCCTATCTCTAAAAATTTGAGGAGCCGATCGCCGATGGCTGTAACACGACTGATATTATTGCAAATAAGGCGATCGCTCTTCTCCACTGCTGCATTAGTTTTCAAATAATCCTGCACAAGGTTACAACCATAAGTCAGTGCATCTAGGTGAAGAATTCGCGGCAAATTCCACAGAATGAGTGTGTTGTCATCACCCCCTGAAGCAAGAATTGTCCCGTCGCGGCTAATGGCAATTTCCCTAATGGCTGCGGTATGTCCTCGCAGGGTCGTTAGTTCCGTACCATCCAACTTCCAAAGCTTGACGGTAGCATCCACGCTGCCAGAAGCCACTATTTGTCCATCGGGACTAAATGCAACTCCCCAAACCGCTGCTGTGTGACCTTTGAGAGTTCTCAGCAACTTGCCGTCAAGCGTCCACAACTTAACCGTGTTGTCCCCACTTCCAGTAGCTACCATTTTACTGTCAGGGCTAAAAGCAACTCTCCATACTGCCGCTGAGTGTCCCACAAGGGTTCTAAATAACTTGCCATCAAGCGTCCACAGTTTAGCAGTACCATCACCACTAGCTGAACCAACGAAGCGACCGTCCGGACTAAATGCGACGTGCCAAACTTCCGCTTGATGTCCTTTGAGAACCTGCGGGGAAGGGCGATCGCGCTGCCATATCTGAACAATCTTGTCAACATTTGCCATTGCGATCGCTTGTCCGTCAGGACTCAAGACTCCTGCTAAGAGTTTACCGCGAGGATCTTTGTAAGTAGCGACACTAGTGCCGTCTACCTTCTTGAGTTTTACCGTATCATCGTAAGCGCGGAGAGCAATTAACTCACCATCTTCACTGAATGAAACCTCGAAGATTGCACCCCCAGATTCAGTAAAAGTTTTGAGCAATTTACCTTGGGGACTCCAAAGTTTAGCGGTGTTTTCGTGGCTGGCTGTGGCGATCAGAGAACTGTCAGAGGCGATCGCTATTGACCAAATGCCGGCTTTATGGGCAATAAGACTCTTCTGGAATGGATTCTCTTTCTGCCAGAGTCTGACAACGTTTTCTGCACCTGCGGACGCAATAAAGCTGTTGTCAGGGCTAAAAGTTACTCCCCAAACAGACGCACTATGTCCTCTCAGGGTTCTCAGTTCTGTACCATCAATATTCCAAAGTTTAATCGTTTTGTCGAGACTAGCGGAAGCAATAGTTTGACCATCCGCACTAAAAGCGACTCCCCAAATCCCAGCACTGTGACCAGTAAGGGTTTTATCAAGGTGGTAGCTTCCATCAGTGCTGTCTCGCTGCCAAAGTTTAACAGTTGTATCTTCACTCGCTGAAGCAATGGTCTTACCATCAGGGCTGAAAGCGACTCCTATAACCCAAGCAGTGTGACCAGTAAGAGTTTGTAGGGGTTTGGCGTTTTGCCAGTCTGTACTGTCTCGCTTCCAGAGTTTTACTGTCTTATCTACACTTGTGGCAGCAACGATTTGACCATCAGGACTAAAAGCGACTCCCCAAAACGCCTTTTTGTTACCTTGAAACGTTCTTAGCAGCTGACCCCCTCGCTTCCAAATTTTCACCGTTCTGTCGAAACTGGCAGAGGCAACGAACTGACCATCCGGACTAAATGCTACTCCCCAAACCGAAGCCGTGTGACCTTTGAGAGTTCTTAGCAGCTGACCGTCTCGCTGCCAAAGTTTAACTGTACCATCTTCACTCGCCGAGGCGAGCATCTGACCATCTGAGCTAAAATCGACTGCCTTAACTGCTGCCTTATGACCTTTGAGAGTTGCCACTTCTGACCCATCACGTCGAATTAGCTTGATTGTTTTATCTATACTTGCTGAGGCAATCAGAGAACTGTCAGGACTGACATCTACTGCCAGAACAGCTGCTGTATGACCGGAAAAACGGTTGTACTCATCTGCTCCATAAACTGCTTGCCTCAATGCATTTTCCACCTGAGGCTCAAGATTTGTGTTTAGTTTACCTAGTTTTTGCAGTCTATGTTTGGCTTTAATTGCTTCTATGAGCGCATCTAATCTGCGATTTGAGGCAAATAGACCCTCAGAAGAAGATACCAGCGCTTCAATTTCGCTGCTTCTGGCTTGACTTTCGCTTTTAATTGCTTGGCGGTACAGAATGAAACTCCCTACCCCCAACGCGCTAGAAACGAGCAACCCGATACACACTGCAACTAAGAGAAACCTTTGAAATTTAGCCGTTTTTTTCTCTTGTGCTAGTCGTGCTTCTACTTCTTTCGCTCGTGCTGCCTTCAATGCCGTTTGCACTGCTCGCTGTTCGCATTCAATACTTGCGGCGAAAAATTGATAATCCAAATCGCTGAGACTTTTGCCGATCGCCCAATTTTGAGTATCTTTTAAAGCCTGTCCTCGCAACAGACGCGATTCATCTTTACAGCCAGATGCTACCCAAGCATTGAATGTTTGCGAGTAAGGACGCAGATTATCTAACTGCCTCAGCACCCATTCCGCATTGAAAACACTTTCATAGATTGGATTTTTAATTTTGAGAATGCCCTTGTGCTTCTCAACTAAACCAGATAACAAAAGTTCTGTCTGTTCTCGACTATCATCAGTCGGGACAGGAAGATGACGCAGAGGGGAAAGACTTAGCAAATTCCC
>CASBQC010000237.1 GCA_949127805.1 Nostocales cyanobacterium PMM_0081 | reverse complement strand
CAGATAGACTTTAAAACCGTAATCTTTAGATTAAAAAATAAGGAGTAACTGAATGAAGGGAGTTTTTTACACTGCTATTACCGTCTTCGTCGGTTTAGCTTTACCTACTACTGCTCAAGCTGCAATTCTCAATGGTGGCTTTGAAAATGGCTTTGACAATTGGCAAAGATTAGGTGACTACAGATTAGAAACCTCAGCTTTTGGCAGCGGGACACCAGAAGGAAATGTTCAAGCTTTTCTATCAACTGCTTTCAAAGAAGTTATTGGGGTTGATGGAAATGGAAAAGAAATTATAGGAGGAAATGCAGCACCTGCCACTTATATTACTGGCATTGCTGAAAATTCCTTAGAAGGATTTTTCGGAGTATCGCAATTCTTTGGAGATAACTCTCTAGCAGAAGCAATTGAGGGTTCTGCTATCAAGCAAACCTTTACGGGACGTGCAGGACAAACCTTATCGTTTGCTTGGAACTTCCTTACCAATGAATCGGTTGGCAGTAGTGCTAATCCTGATTTTAATGATTTTGCTTTTGCAACCCTTAGTAATAACTCTGAAAACTCGTTTTTCAAACTAGCTGATACCACCACAAACTTTTTAGTTAACGGTTCTAAAACTAGCTTATTTGAAGAAACAGGATTTAAAACTTTTTCCTACACTCTGCCAACTGATGGAGAATATACTTTAGGTTTTGGGGTTGTGGATGTAGGTGAACCAACAGTTATTTCCGGGTTACTTGTTGATAAGGTGCAAGCTGTTCCGGAAGCAGGTTCAACAGTAGGTCTGTTATTTTTGGGAACTGTAGGAGCGGTTTCTGTGCTGAAGCGCAGACAAAAAAGATAGAAATTAAGAGCGAGAAATAAAACAGAATTCAGAAGTCAGGAGTCAGGAGTCAGAATAATAAGTAGATGTAGGGTGGGTTAGGCTCTGTTAACGCACTATTGACTGTTTTAGGTGTCGTACTCTCGGCTAACACACCCTACAATTTAAATTTATTAACATAGTTAGAAATATTCACACTGTTGTACTTATCTTTGAGTAACCCCTAAACTACTCTGGTGGCTCTTAATATGGTTTATCGTACTCTACTTTACCGTAGTCGAGTTTGATGATTCGGTCTGCTAGATGAAAATAGCGATCGTCATGGCTAATTACTAAAACTGTTTTGCCTCGATCTCGCAAATTTTGTAATAGTTGGGTGTAGAATATTTCTTTGAATACTGGGTCTTGATCGGCTGCCCATTCATCAAATAGATAAATCGGTCGATCTTCTAAATATGCTGTGAGCAAAGCTAGTCTTTTACGCTGTCCTTGAGAAAGATTTGTGGTGGAAAATTTGCCATGTTTAATTTTAACTTTGTGATCGAGTTGCAATAGCTTTAAATATTCTTGGGCTTTAATATCTAAGTTAGTATTTTCTAACCCTAAAAGCGTGTCGAATAAATAAAAGTCAGAGAACACGACAGAAAAATGTTGCCGATACCACTCTCGATTATGTTCGTTGATTAACTCTTTATCTAAAGCAATTTCGCCGGCTTCGGGGATGTAAAGTCCGGTGATGAGTTTGGCTAAAGTCGATTTTCCGCTACCATTACCACCAACAATAAACACTAATTCTTGGGGATAAAACTCTAGATCAATTGGACCTAGAATAAAGTTGCTGTCTTCAGTGTCTGTGCGGAAAGTGTGGGTAACATCCACAAATTGTAAGCTGTGCCAATCAGATCTAATTGTAGGTGGAACTGTTGACATTTCCGCTTGATTAGTCAAAGATAAACCAAGAGATTCTATCTTTTGTAAAGCAATGCCGGCTTTGCTTAATAAAGGCAGATTGTTGATGATATTTTCCATTGGCAACATCAAATATGTGAAAGTTAAGATGTAGCCAGATAGTGTTTGCGGACTGATAGGAAAAAGATTGGGAAGCGCAAAAAGGATAAAACCAATTGAGAAAAAAAACAGTAGTCTCCCCCAACTGGAAGTTGTAGCGAAAAAAGTCAACCCGCGAATATTATGGTTACGAAATGTGGTAGCTGTTGATTCGAGTTGTTGGGTAAGAAAGACTTGACGCCGTTTGTAATGTAGTTTGAGTTCTTTGATTCCTTGGGTGATGGTTCCCAAATGTTTAAATAGCAAATCTTGATCGTCACGCGCTAGACTAAGAAAATGTCTTCCTCTTTGTAACAGCCACTGACAACTAGCGATCGCTAAAATTGAAAATACCACTACCATCAACAATACTTGCCACGAAAGCCAAGTTATGTATAGCAAGCACCCGGCAACTATGGCAATGTCAACGCAGAAAAAAGGAAGCTTCTGAACAGCATTCGCAACTGCTTGAACATCCTCGGTGAGGGTTGCTAATAATCGGGGATTTCCTAACTTTTCTAAATGACTCAAGGAGGATGCGAGAAGTTGACGACTCAAACTCATCCGTAATTGCAAAACGGCATTTTCAGATAAGCGAATCAGCATCACTTGAGAAATGACACTGGTAATTAAAGCTACTGTTGCCAGCCCAATAAAACCCCAGGCTATGAATGTGAGGCGCGATGTGGCATTATTATTGGTAGCATGACTGATTAAGGCAATTAGGCTAGCACTGCTACCTCCACTCACTAAACCGGTGGTGATGGCGATCGCTACCATTCCCCAAGAAGAACGCAGAAGGAAGGAAATCAAATTCATCTCAATTATTTGCCAATTATTTCGCTAACGAACTACCAAAGCATCAACAAGTTATTTTAGTTTGTTATATAAAAATGCATCTATCTAAAGTAATATTAATTTGTCTTCATTTACCCAACGTTAATAAATGTTACCTTGATACTTCTTTAGTTATGGTTCTATATTCTCTGAAAGGGCAAATTAAATACAGCAAGTGAGCGGCTTTGTGGGAAGTTGCTAAGTACTATAATGTATTGATTAGTAGCTTTTTTAAACGCAAAGGAGCGCTAAGGTTAACGCAAAGTTTCGCAGAGTTTTCTTTCAGATTTTCGTTATGAATTTATGCTGCCGTTGTATTAAGATTGCCTAAGCCTCAACGTCTCCAATCCCAAATCCCAAATCTAAAATTGGTATGACTGTTAATCTTAAATATGAAGAAAAGCCAATTTCTCTAGGGAAATTGTCATCCGCTGCTAATAAAAGAACTTCTTACGTTCCTTTGCGTCATCGAAATATTCTCTGTATATTTCCTAAATACAGCCGCTCGTTTGGTACTTTTCATCACGCTTACCCGCTGATGGGTAATGTTAAGGCTTTTATGCCACCCCAAGGTATTTTAATTGTGGCTGCTTATTTACCCGAAAAGTGGAATGTGCGCTTTATTGATGAGAATATCAATGAAGCAAAACATAGTGATTATCAGTGGGCAGATGTGGTAATTGTCAGTGGAATGCATATCCAGCGACCACATATTAATAAGATTAATGAACTTGCCCATAAAGAAGGCAAAATCACGATTGTGGGGGGACCTTCGGTTTCTGGTTGTCCAGAATATTATCCGGATTTTGATATTTTGCATCTGGGTGAATTGGGGGATGCAAGCGATCGCATGATTTCATATATTGACGAAATGCGCGATCGCCCGAATGAGCAAATTCGCTTTGAAACTAAGGAACGTTTGCCCCTGAGCGAGTTTCCTACCCCAGCTTATCATTTGCTGAATCTCAATGATTATTTTTTAGCAAATGTTCAATTTTCCAGTGGTTGTCCTTATCGCTGCGAATTTTGTGATATTCCAGAATTGTATGGCAGCGATCCCCGGATGAAAACTCCAGAGCAAGTGATTGCCGAATTGGATACGATGTTGGAATCTGGGAATCCGGGATCGGTGTATTTTGTCGATGATAACTTTGTGGGCGATCGCCGTGCTGCTATGAAGTTATTACCTCACCTGATAGACTGGCAAAAGCGCAATGGCTATCCCTTGCAATTTGCTTGTGAAGCCACACTGAATTTGGCTCAAAGTCCCAAGCTTTTAGAAATGATGCGTGAAGCTTATTTTTGCACAGTTTTCTGTGGGATTGAAACACCGGAAACTGACGCTTTGCAAGCTATTTCTAAAACGCATAATTTGAGTATGCCGATTTTGGAAGCAGTGAAAGTTTTAAATAGTTATGGGATGGAAGTTGTATCGGGGATTATCATCGGCTTTGATACAGATACACCAGAAACCGCAGACAGAATTATCGAATTTATTCGGATTTCGCAAATTCCTGTATTGACAATCAACCTGCTTCATGCATTACCAAAAACCCCTTTATGGCGTAGGTTAGAACAAGAAGGAAGACTCGTTTTTGATGAAAATCGAGAATCGAATATTGAGTATTTAATGCCTTACGAACAAGTGATGGAAATGTGGCGTCGTTGCATTTCCACGGCTTATGATCCGGAATTTTTATATGAACGGTTTGCCTATAATATGATGCATACCTACCCCAATCGTATCAAACTTCCTAATAGTCCGGCTCGCACTTCTTGGACGAACATTCGTAAAGGTTTAACTTATTTCACCAATATCTTATTGCGGGTAGGTGTGTTTGGTAACTATCGTTCTACCTTTTGGAAGATGGCAAAACCAGCACTTAAATCAGGTAACATAGAAGACTTGATTCACGTTGGACTAGTCGGACATCATCTAATTAAATTTGCCCAAGAGTGTACCAGAGGTGAAGAATCTGCCTCATTTTATTCTCAGAAATTACGGAAACCTCAACCAGCGAATCTGGTATAGTTTTTTGATAATATTCCTCATTAATTCTCAGCGTCACTTTGCGTTTACCTCAGCGTCACTTTGCGTTTAAAAAATAGTTTGAAAAAAGGAGAGATATTAGTGAAAAAAACTCTATTCCTCAGCCCTCCCTCATTCGATGGGTTTGACGGTGGTGCAGGTTCCCGATATCAAGCAAAGCGAGAAATTACCTCCTTTTGGTATCCTACATGGTTGGCGCAACCTGCTGCTCTGGTACCGGGTAGCAAGCTTGTAGATGCACCTCCACACGAGCAAACTGTGGAAGATGTGCTGAAAATTGCCTCAGATTACGAGTTAATTATCATGCACACCAGCACCCCTTCGCTGGCTAATGATGTGAAGTGTGCTGAGGCAATTAAAGCGCAAAATCCAGATGCACAAATTGGCTTGATTGGGGCACATGTAGCTGTACTGCCGGATGTTACCCTACAGGAAAATCCAATTATTGACTTTGTGTGTCGTCACGAATTTGACTACACTTGTAAAGAATTGGCGGAAGGTAAATCTTGGGATCAAATCAAAGGTCTCAGCTACCGCGACAATAACGGTAATATACTACACAACGAAGACCGCTCATTGATTCACGATTGGGATTCTATGCCCAGTGTATTGCCTGTTTACGCACGGGATTTGGATATTACAAAATATTTTATCGGTTATCTACTACATCCCTACATCTCATTTTACACTGGGCGCGGCTGTCCGGCAAAATGTACCTTTTGTCTTTGGCCTCAGACGATTGGTGGACATCAGTATCGCACAAAAAGCCCGGAAGCAGTTGGACGTGAGATGGATGAAGCCAAAGCTATATTTGGCGATCGCGTGCGAGAATATATGTTTGATGATGATACTTTTACAATTGACAAACAACGAGCGATCGCTATTAGCAAACACATGAAGCGACTCAAGCTGACTTGGAGTTGCAACGCCCGCGCTAACTTAGATTATGATACTCTCAAACAACTGCGTGACAATGGCTTGCGTCTACTATTGGTAGGATTTGAATCAGGCAATCAGGAAATATTAGATGGTATTAAGAAGGGTATTAAGCTGGAAGTAGCCCGGAAGTTTATGGAAAATTGCCGTAAACTCGGCATTACCGTACACGGTACATTTATCATTGGTTTGCCCAATGAAAATCAGCAAACAATTGAAGAAACGATTCGCTTTGCTTGCGATATTAGTCCCCATACAATTCAAGTTTCCATTGCTGCTCCTTATCCTGGGACAGAACTTTATCAGCAAGCGCAGGAAAATAATTGGTTTAGCGATACTTCCTTAGTTGCTAATTCCGGGATTCAAATGTCAACACTACAATATCCTAATCTTGCTGGTGCGGAAATTGAAGATGCTGTTGAACGGATGTATCGTCGGTTTTATTTTCGTCCTCAAGCGATCATTCCGATTGTTGGTGAAATGTTGACTGATCCTCAAATGTTGATACGTCGTCTGCGTGAGGGACGTGAGTTTTTCTCTTATTTAAAAGACCGTCGCAGTCAGTCTGTTGCCGGCGAATTGAGGGTTAAGATTTAAACGCAAAGGAACGCTGAGGTAAGCGCAAAGGTACGCGGAGAATTAATGAGTAGTGCTTCAAATTAGCTTAGATTATAGCGCTGCAATCCAGTTTTTACTGTTGATTCTGTGCTTGGCTGGAATTTCTTATTACTGCTATGGGATCTATGCGGCTATTCAGTTTTTTTCCCATCAGACGCAAATTGATCCCGATTTCCATCCACCTATTACTATTCTCAAGCCAATTTGCGGTCTTGATATTGAGACTTACGAAAATTTTGCTTCGTTCTGCCAACAAGATTATTCGGAGTACCAAATCGTTTTTGGTGTGCGGGATGGAAATGACCCTAGTGTGCAAGTTGTCAAGCAAATTATTGAGGATTTCCCGGAAGTTGATATTAGTCTGGTTATTAGCGATCGCACAATTGGGACTAATTTAAAAGTTAGTAATTTAGCTAATGCTGAGGTTGAAGCTAAGTATTCGCTGCTCTTGCTTGCAGATAGCGATGTTCGTGTGGGACGAGATTATTTGCAAAGAGTCATCCAGCCAATGCGCGATCCTGGGGTGGGTGTTGTAACCTGTTTATATCGTCCTTTTGTTCGCGGTTGGGTGGCTATTTTGGAAGCGGTGGGGATATCGACTGAGTATCATGCTAGTGTTTTAGTGGCTAGGTCGTTGGAGGGAATGAAGTTTGCTCTAGGTCCAACGATCGCTATTCGTAAAAGTGTTTTAGAAGAAATTGGCGGATTTGTCGCAATTGCCGATTATTTGGCAGACGATTTTCAACTTGGCTATTTACCTACACAAGTTGGGTACAAGGTAGTGCTTTCTGATTATATTATTGATCATGCGATCGCTACAGAAAGTTTGCTTGATTTAATTCATCGTCAGACACGCTGGAATTGCTGCACGCGAGTTTCTCGACCTTGGGGTTATTTGGGGCTAATCTTTACCCACGGCACAGTCATGAGTTTATTATTCTTGATTGCTACAGGTGGGTCAATTTTCGGTTGGGCGATCGCGCTTTTCACTTTAAGCGTCAGACTAATTATGGCATGGATCGTTGGAGTCAAGGGTCTCAAAGATCCAGTCGTGAGCAAATTTTTGTGGTTGGTGCCTTTACGCGATTTTATCACCTTTGGGATTTGGTGTAATGGCTTTTTTGGTAGCACAATTGAATGGAGAGGACGACGATTGAAGTTAACTAAAGATGGAAAGCTGGTAGCGATCGCGATGAAAATGTAATCAAATTTATAGTAATGAGACAAATTCTTCTATACTCAACTCAATGTCTCGAATTATTGCTCTTAAAGTTCCTTTAGCAATTTCTGAGTGATCTGGAACAACAACTTGTGCAAATGGCTCATCTCTCCGCATAATAATATGACTGCTTTCTCGACGTTTTTCGTAGAAACCAATCTTTTCTAGAGCTTTAATACAATCTTTCCCGGAAATGCTAGGTAATTTGCTCACACCACCAACAAAAAGGTTTCAAAATTATCTTCGGGTACAGATAATCCATCTTCTTCTAAAGCTGTAATGTAGCCTGCGATCGCTTCTTTAATATTGGAGAGAGCTTCCTGTTTGGTTTTTCCCTGACTGATACATCCTTTCAAGCTTGGACATTCTACAATCCAAACACCGTCTTCGTCTTTATAGAGAATAACTTGTCTCATATCTTGATTCATAAAGAAAACCTTATTTTAATATATTCTTATCTTGAATTCCAATAACTGTAATTTATCCACAACATTTATTTGCAATTGAGTCAAAGGATGAGATTTAAAAAGCAAGATAAAGTGAATTTTGAGCGCTTGTTTGGAATTATAATTAACCCCATACAAGGAGTAAATCTAAAACAAAACCCGGTAATATATCTTCTCCAGATAAGCTTGTGGGAGACTCTAATACTTCTTTTGGTTGTCCTTGTCTATAAATTTCAACGCGACGTGTTTTTCTATCAATTAGCCAACCCAATTTTACACCTGCATTCATATACTCTTGCATTTTCGCTTGGGTTTCCCTCAAACTATCTGATGGAGACATTAACTCCAACACAAAATCTGGAGCGATGGGAGGAAACTTTTCGCGTTGTTCGGGTGTAAGTGCATTCCACCGCTCTAATTGTATCCAGGATACATCGGGAGAGCGATCGCAACCGTTGGGAAGTTTAAAGCAAGTGGAGGAATCAAATACTTCACCAAGTTCGGTTTGTTCATTCCACCAGACAAATCGCGTCGTCAGTTTAGCATTGCGTTTTCCTGTTTCTCCTCCCGTTGGTGGCATTACTATCAATTCTCCATTGGCATTGCGCTCAAATTTGACATCAGGATTATCTCG
Organism: Nostocales cyanobacterium PMM_0081; assembly: GCA_949127805.1. Classification (GTDB taxonomy): domain Bacteria; phylum Cyanobacteriota; class Cyanobacteriia; order Cyanobacteriales; family Nostocaceae; genus Hassallia. Next base: position 19,881 of record CASBQC010000237.1, on the reverse strand, counting down.
ACACAGTTGGTAAAATTGGTCGTCGTTAAGTTTGACGACATTATTAAAGTTGATGGTAATTGCGGTCATGGCAATAATATGACATTTAAGTAGATGAAAGCACTTTTTTCTTCGCTATGAACGCTTTAATTTTAGCTTTTTTCAGCAAGTCCTAGTTACTCTTGCAGGCGATCGCAACTCTGCTATAATTTTTATCTAGCAAACACAAATGCTGTAACTTCTTCCAATACTTTTAATCCTCGGAGCGAACCTTTAATTAACCGAGTAGCGGCAATGGGTTGACGAATCATGCTCATAGCTAAAGGTAAAGGTTGAAGCGAACCATCAGGACTGATTGCTGATGTTAAATCAGGTATATCGTGCTGCGAGTCATCGCTGACTACTCGCAGCATTGCCACTTTTACACCTGCTTGCTGAAAAAATTCTAGAGATGCAAAGCCTTCCATGTCAACAACATCAGCACCGGATATTTTGCCTAAATGCAGTTTTTCTTTCGCTGAACAAACTACGCGATCGCTTGTTAACCCCTTCACCAAACAAACCTTTCCTTGAAGATGCGCGTAAAGTTCTGCTGTGAAGGAGCGATCGCACTGTTGCACCTTCGTTTCATATATACATTCAGAATACAATACAATATCACCGACTTGAAAGCGATCGCGCAAGCTGCCACATAAACCCATCATCAGAACTTTTTTTTGGCGATCGTTCCACAATTTGTCTTGACAAGTTCGCAAATATCTGATTGCAGCTTGACCACCTACAGGAATCGCTATGACATTTTCTTTCGAGGTTAAACCGCGACACACAGCTTTATACTCTGCTCCCTGAGGAACGATAATTATTGGCATTGTTGATTCAGCGTACAGCTTTGTAGAATTTTGTAGCTTTTTTAACGCAGAGGAGCGCGGAGGTAAGCGCAGAGTGACGCAGAGTTTTTGTGAGAAATTTTCGTCATGAATTAATGCAATAACGTTTTCACTGCCTTAACTCGGCAATTACTTCTTCAACGGTTCCTCGAAACGCTTCCCCTGTTTGATATTCTGCCGTCGCTTGAGCAATGACACACTATCAGTGTAGCGTGCCCAGTTTCTCAACACTGCCTCGCTAGTATTTATAGACTTAAGAAGGAAGACTCTGCGTACCTTTGCGCTTACCTTAGCGTTCCTCTGCGTTTAAAAAAGCTACGAATTAATCAAATGCTTTACTTAATAGGGTTTAAAGGATTCGCATTCCTGAGATGATTAATGTACCATGACTAATAATTCGTCCGCACGATGATTTTACCAGATGAAGCCTCATAACTCAAAATCCGCACGAGAGCGCTTTAATATCTCTAAGTTAGCGATTCAATTTTCGTGGGTGACGCTCTCGTTTTGGATTGCAGTGACGGTAGCTGGATTATTGGCTTTCAGTTCTCTCAAGTATGCTTTGTTTCCTGATGTTACTTTTCCGGTGGTTGTGGTGAATGCCTCGGCACCGCTAACAACGGCTGTGGATACGGAAGCAAAGTTAACTCAACCTGTGGAAATGCGCTTACGTGAGCTTCCCGGACTTGATGATGTGCGCTCTTCGTCGTATCCTGGTCAAAGTGTGGTGAGTTTGTCTTTTGCTGTTGGTACGAATTTGGAAAAATCGACGAAGGAAGTCGAAACTAGACTGAAGCAAGTAAGTTTGACAGAGGGAGCAAGTTATAAGATTATACCTTTGAATTTGAATGAGTCGGCAGCGATTAGTTATGCGGTTGAAAGTGACTCGCGCAATTTAACGGATTTAGCTAAACTGACTAAAGAGCAGATTGTGAGTGCGATCGCACGAGTCCCAGGAGTCCTAAAAGTCTCTTTATTAGGCGCACCTGTTGATGTTACTCCAGAACCATCAATACCCACAGGGGGAGCAACATTAATTAGGTTTAATGGTAAGGACGCTTTAGCATTTCAAGTCATCAAACGCGGTAACGCTAACACCTTAGAAGTTGTCAGTCTTGTAGAAAAAGAAGTTCAAAGACTGCAATCAACTTTCAAAGATGTCAAACTTACCTTAGCATCCACCCAAGCAGATTATATCCGCAATGCGACTCAATCTACAATAGATGCGTTAATTGAAGCGATCGCTCTTTCGGTAGTTGTCATATTTCCCTTTTTATGGAATTGGCAAGCTACCTTCATATCCGCGTTAGCGATTCCCGTCTCGATGTTGGGTACGTTTATCGTCATGGCTATATTCGGCTTCAATTTAGAGACAATTACGCTGTTAGCTTTAGCTTTGGTGATTGGTAGTATAGTTGATGATGCGATCGTTGATGTAGAAAACATCATGCGACACATCCAAGATGGCGAAAGTCCTCGTCAAGCCGCACTTTTAGCCACAAATGAAATTGGTTTGACTGTCACCGCTGCCACTTTCACAGCCGTAGCAGTTTTTCTCCCCATAGGTTTGATGGGTGGTACAATAGGTCAATTTTTCAAACCTTTTGGAATCACTGTTTCCGCAGCGATGCTGACTTCTTTGCTAGTAGCACGTACTTTATCCCCAGTTTTGGCTCTTTACTGGCTAAAACCGACATCTTCACGTCCTCCTCACCAAACCAGCAACATCGGTGCAGGCTTTAACCAATCATACCGCGATTTACTCAGTTGGTCTTTAAATCATCGACGCATAGTTATGGGTTTAGCTGTATTCAGCTTCATTGCCGGGATCGGGTTGATTCCGTTGATTCCCAAAGGATTTATTCCCAAACTAGATCGCGGTGAATTTAATATTGTTTATACTGCTCCTTTGCCGAATATATCAGAATTAGAGAAGCAAGGAAACGCAGTATTAGGAAGCCTTTTAGGTGAAGAACAATCTCCAGTTTTTGATTCGCGATCGCCTATTTCCAATCCTTTAAATGATTCTCTCGAAGTTGCCAAGAAACTAGAAGAGGTAGTCAGAAAATCTCCAGCAATAGAAACAGTATTTACTACCGTCGGTTCTCGCGGAGGTGAGCCGAATAAAGGTACACTTTATGTCAAACTCAAAGATAAGCGTACAATTAACACCTTAGAATTGCAAGAGCAATTTCGCACCTCCTTGCCAAATCTTGCCGGTGTTACTACCAGCGTGGAAGATATTCCATTTGTCGATAGCGGTGGACAAAAACCGCTACAAGTCGCATTACAAGGTAATGACTTGCAAGCTTTGAATAAAGCCGCAAAAGCGATTAAAAATAGGTTAGTGAAAATACCAGGATTCGCTGATGTCACAGTAACAGGTGAAACAAACCCCCAGGATACAATCTTTCAAATTGAGCGTTTAAATAATCAGCGGGTAACTTATATTAGTGCGAATCTGGGTAAAGTTCTATCTTTGGGAGATGCAACCGATAAATTAGTAGCGATCGCTAAAGGAGTTATTCCTTCAGGTGTTACCTTAAATTTGGGAGGAGATTCTGCCAGCGTTAACACAGTTATTAGCAGTTTCGGCACGACTCTTTCCTTGTCTGCGTTGTGCATTATCGTGGTATTGATTTGGCTGTTTAAAGGCTGGGTAGATCCGTTGGTAATTGGGGTTTCTTTGCCGTTAGCAATTGTGGGTGCTTTATTAGCCTTACTGATAACTAAAAGCGATTTTGGGATGATTTCGTTAATCGGCTTTGTCTTTTTACTGGGAATTAGCAATAAAAATGCCATTCTGATTGTAGATTATATTAACCAATTGCGCGAAACCGGTTTAGATCGCACAACCGCAATCCTCCAAGCAGGACCCGTGCGCCTGCGACCAATTATGATGACCACTGCGGCAACCATTTTAGGAATGGTACCGATCGCGTTAGGATTAGGAGCAGGTTCAGAATTGCGTACCCCGATGGCTGTTGCGATCGCTGGGGGTTTAATTAGTTCAACAATATTAAGTTTAATTGTTGTGCCAGTACTTTACACCTTGATGGATGATTTATTTCCCCGCTTTCAGAGGAGGGGGGGAGAGGGGAAGAATTAAAAAGGATGAAGTGTAAAGGATGAAGTATGAAAGAAAGAAACGGAAAAAGTAATGCATAATTTGAATGGGTAAATTGATGACACATTTGACAACCTTCTTTCTTAGACAGGGGTCTTAAACCCCACAATATTTACTTTCATACTTCATACTTCATCCTTCATACTTCAGATAAATGAGTGTTTTTGTTACAGGTGGTACGGGTTTTATCGGCGCCAATTTGGTGCGGTTGCTGCTACAAGAGGGATACTCTGTGAAAGCGTTGGTGCGTCCTCACAGCAATTTGGGAAATCTTCAAGGACTGAATGTAGAAATTGTCAAAGGTGATTTAAACGACTTGAATTTATGGCAGCAAATGCAAGGTTGTCAGTATCTTTTTCATGTTGCTGCTCATTATTCACTTTGGCAAAAAGATAAAGAAGCACTATATCACAATAATGTATTAGGCACGCGCAACGTTTTAGCAGCAGCGCAAAAAGCAGGTATTGAACGTACAGTTTATACTAGTTCCGTGGCAGCGATCGGTGCAGGTAAATTCGATCAAGTTGTTGATGAAACTTATCAAAGTCCTGTAGAGGAACTTGTTGGAGACTATAAGAAGTCTAAGTTCTTGGCTGAACAAGAAGCAATGCAAGCAGCTAGTAGAGGTCAGGAAGTGGTTATAGTTAATCCTAGCAGTCCAATTGGACCATTAGATATTAAACCAACGCCAACAGGAGATATTATCCTGCGGTTTTTACGGCGTCAAATGCCAGCATATTTAAATACAGGTTTAAATTTTATCGACGTGCGCGATGTAGCATGGGGACATATACTCGCATTAGAGAAGGGAAAATCAGGCGATCGCTACATTTTAGGACATCAAAACCTCTCCTTAAAAGAACTACTTGACGAACTAGAATCAATCACAGGTTTAAGCGCACCTCAACACACTGTACCAGCTTGGCTGCCTTTAAGTGTCGCTTGGGTTGATGAAAAAATTCTCGCACCTTTAGGTAAACAACCGAACGTTCCCCTCGATGGTGTCCGCATGGCGAAGCAACGCATGTATTACAATGCATCAAAGGCAGTACGAGAATTAAACTTACCTCAATCTTCTTTGAATACCGCACTCAAAGATGCTGTAAACTGGTTTGTCTCTCACAGATACGTGAATTTATAGAAGCTCGTAGTAAGCACTGAAGTGCTTAAAAGCGCTGAAGTACTTACTACGGTAATATTTTTATCCGAGGAGTGATACGAGAAATGGCAATTAACTTACAACAAGCGATAGATATCGGGAAGTATCTAGTGACTCAGCGTCTTTTAGGACGCAAACGCTTTCCCCTAGTTTTAATGCTAGAACCTCTATTTCGTTGCAACTTAGCTTGTACAGGTTGCGGTAAAATCCAACATCCCACAGACATACTCAAGCAAAACCTCACCCCCGAACAATGTTTCAAAGCAGTAGAAGAATGCGGGGCGCCGGTTGTCTCGATTCCTGGGGGTGAACCTTTATTACATCCCCAAATCGGTGAAATTGTCAAGGGATTAATTCAGCGCAAAAAATATATTTATCTGTGTACTAATGGCTTGTTGTTAGAAAAGAGCCTGGATAAATTTCAACCATCTCCTTATTTAACCTTCACTGTACATCTAGATGGGTTGCGAGAATGGCACGATCAATGTGTCGATCGCAAAGGTGTTTTTGATACTGCAATTAAAGCAATCAAAGCAGCGAAAGCGAAAGGATTTCGGGTTGCGACTAACACGACTATCTTTGAAGGTGTCGATCCCAAACAAACGCAAGAGTTCTTTGACTTTCTGGGTACGTTGAATATTGACGGGATGACAATTTCCCCAGGTTACAGCTACGATTGGGCGCCAGATCAAGAGCATTTTTTAGGACGTGAACAAACACGCACTCTCTTCCGCGAAATTCTCGCACCTTTTAAAGCAGGTGATAAAAAATGGGATTTCAATCACAACCCGCTTTTTCTAGATTTCTTGACAGGTGAAAAAGATTATGAATGTACACCTTGGGGTAGTCCTAGTTACAGTGTCCTCGGTTGGCAAAAACCCTGTTATCTGCTAAATGAAGGTTATTACAGCACCTTTAAAGAATTGCTAGATAAAACAGATTGGAGTGAATACGGTCATAAGAGCGGCAATCCTAAATGTGCAGATTGCATGGTTCACTGCGGTTATGAACCTACCGCAGCATTGGATGCAATGCAACCACAAAATATGGTGCGATCGCTTGGTAGTGTATTAAGGATGAGCTAGAAAGCTTTGATGTAGAGACGTAGCAATGCTACGTCTCTACAATCATTTCAGATTTTTTTATTAATGTCAATTAAACGGACATTATATTATATGGCTTATAGCGATTTTAAGCTGGGTGAACTTATCAAAACTTTTGGCTTAACAATTAGTGAAAGCTCTGGATTGTTTGCTAATGTACCAGAAGTTGATTACAGTGATATTTTAGCAACGCTCCTTCAGGAAAATGTTGATCTAGCTGTTTCTATCAATACCGAAAAAGCTCGTTCGGAAATGATAATTGCTCCGATTTTATTAGAATTGAGACGCAAATTTAACTATCAAATTGGTTTATTTTCTGGAGTAGATTTTAATGTCGATAACGAACGCGGATTAAATGGCTTTTGTGATTTTATTATCAGTCTTTCCAAAGAACAGCTTTTAGTTCGTGCTCCAGTAATTACCATTGTAGAAAGCAAGAATGAAAATCTGAATATTCGGTTGGGACAATGTGTGGCAGAAATGATCGCAGCACAATTATTTAACCAAAAGGAAGAGAATGAAATTCCGATTATTTATGGTGCTGTAACTATTGGGACGATTTGGCAGTTTCTTAAATTGAAAGATAAAACAATTTTTATTGATTTAAGTCAATATTATATAAAAGATATTAAGAAAATTCTCGGTATTTTATCAAGTGCGATTAATCAAGATTAATTAGCTTCCCCAACGAGTGGAAAGACGCGATCGCGTCTTTCCTTTCGTACCCATGACTACCGATTTTATTAACTAAATAGTGCTGCCTACGATTTACACTCAATATTCCACAACATAGCAATCCTAGATGATTCGTAAAAAATAAAACTGTCGTAGAGACGTAGCACTGCTACGTCTCTACAATCCTGATTTTCAAAGCGAATATTTAGGATTGCTATAATAGTATAATTATTGAGGTAACATTGCCGCAAACTGTTTTTCCACAGCTTTCGGATCTTGGTGAATGCCTGCAAATACCTCTTGTGATACCGGGTCTGGAATCACATCTTCAATGCCTTCCTCCACAGCTTGCAATGTAGCCAAAGCGATTTGAATGGGAGGAACCTTGTCTGAAGGCACACCATCCGACATAGCAGTATCCACAGGTCCTGGGAAGATTCCTACTACCAAAGTTCCTTGCCCTGCAAGTTGCGCTCTTGCTCCCTGTGTGAGAGAATAAAGTGCAGCTTTTGAGGCACTGTAAGAACCGAATACGGGCACATTCACAACAGAAGCAATGGAAAGTAAATTAGCGATCGCACCGCCACCATTGCGTTTTAAAATTGGTGCAAAGGCACGAATCATGTACAAGGTGCCGAAGTAGTTGGTTTCCATTTCCCAATGTGCGGTTTCTAAGGAGGTGGAATTAAAAAATCCTCCCGTACCCAACACACCGGCATTGTTAATTAACAAATTCACATCTTGTAAACTTTGGGCAACAGTTGTCACAGAATCAGGATTGGTGATATCAAGTGCGATCGCAATAATTCTTTCTGGATCAATCAAGACGATATCTTTGAGAGAATCAATATTGCGAGCGGTTGCATATATGCGTTTAGCACCAGCTTGATGCAACGCTTCCACAAATGCTTTACCAATACCGCGATTAGCTCCAGTAACAAGGGCAACTGATGTGCTGATGTTCATAATAATCCTTTGTGTAGCGGCGTTTCTGTTTTCTTATCTATATGTACATCTTGATTCATTAATTTGGAGTTGAGAAGACGGCAAAATAGAATATGATTTATTCCAAACAAGAATGAATCGAGAATGGATCGCATCGACTGCATGAAAAGCTTTGTACGGTCGGTAGAGACTAATAGTTTCTCCGCTGTCGCAAGGGAAATGAACACTACGCAACCAACAATTAGCAAGCAGATTGCCGCTTTAGAAGAATATTTAGACGTGCAATTGCTTGTGCGTTCTACTAGATCCCTGAGTGTTACCGAGGAGGGACAGCGTTTTTATGAGCATTGCCAACGAATTTTAGAAGCACTAGCAGAAGCAGAAGCAAGTGTGGGAAAAAGGCAAGAACCTTTTGGTGTACTGAAAGTCAACTGTCCAGTTTCCTTTGGACAACTTATGATTATGCCATTGTTGAAAGCATTTTTGGAGCGCTATCCAGACATTAAACTTAATTTGATGATGACAGACCAATTTATCGACTTGGTGGAAGAAACTGTAGATGTCGCAATTAGAATTGGCAACGTCCAAGATACTTCATTAATTTCCCAGCAAATTGGCGTAACTCAGCGTGTGACAATTGGAGCAACAACTTATTTTGATTCTTCAGGTGAACCAATGAAACCTCAAGACCTGATTTCTCATAATTGCATCGTTTACACACGACTTGCAACCGGGAATGAATGGCACTTTCATTTTAAAGAACAAACGATAAAAGTCAAAGTCAGTGGCAATTTTCAAACAAATAATTCAGCAGCTGTGCGTGAGGCAGTTTTATCTGGTGTTGGGATTGCGGTGTCTCCGGTTTGGTTATTTGGTGATGCAGTTAATACCGATGCTGTCAAAGTTGTTCTCAACGACTATCAACCAACACCTTTGCCAATTTACGCTGTTTACAGAAGAGGTCGCTTTATACCAGCAAAGGTACGCTGCTTTATCGATTTTATTGCCGCAGAGTTCCAAATTGACCCTTGGGTGTCAAATTACGGTCAATGTCAGACTACTTAAATGATTATTACAAAGCATTTTAGCAGCTGCCGTAACAATTACGCAACAGCTAGACTAGAAGCATCAGGTAACAATTAAAGGAATATATGATGAGCGATCGCGATTACACATTAATCCTTGACAAAAGCGGCAGCATGTCCACCCCAGACCAAGCCGGTGGTAGAAGTAGATGGGAAATAGCCCAAGAATCTACTCTCGCTTTAGCAAGAAAATGCGAACAATTTGACCCCGATGGACTTACAGTATATGTATTTTCTGGGAAATTTAAACGCTACGATGATGTAACATCTGCCAAAGTCGCGCAGATATTTTTAGAGAACGATCCCGCAGGTACAACAAATTTAGCAGGTGTACTCCAAGATGCACTTAATAATTACTTTAAACGTAAAACCGCTGGTCAAACTAAGCCCAATGGTGAGACAATTTTAGTTATTACTGATGGTGAACCAGACGATCGCAAAGCCGTATTTGAGGTCATCATCAATGCTACACGGCAAATGGAACGCGATGAAGAACTAGGAATATCTATGATTCAAGTTGGTTCAGATGCCCAAGCAAGTAAATTCTTGAAAGCTTTAGATGACCAGTTGCAAAGTGTCGGTGCTCAATTTGATATTTGCGACACTATCACCTTAGATGATATGGAAGATATGAGCTTGGCAGATATATTAATGAATGCAATTACTGATTAATTAGTCAAAAGTCAAAAGTCAAAAGTCAAACATATTTTGACCCTTGACCCTTGACCCTTGACCCTTGACCATTGACCCTTAACTTAGGAGAATTTACAAATGCTAGATAATCGCGATTACACCTTAATTATCGACAAAAGCGGCAGTATGGCTACCCCAGATCAAAAGGGTAGCAAAACCAGATGGGCAAGTGCACAAGAATCTACTTTTGCCTTAGCGAGTAAATGCGAGCAATTAGATCCAGATGGTATCACTATTTATCTATTTTCTGGCAGATTTAAGCGTTACGAAAATGTCACTGCAAGCAAGGTAAATCAACTTTTCCAAGAAAACGATCCCTCAGGAACTACTGATTTAGCTGCTGTCTTAAAACACGCGCTAGATAACTACTTTGAGCGAAAATCTTCTGCTCAAGCTAAGTTAAATGGTGAAACAATTTTAGTTATTACTGATGGTGAACCGGACGATCGCAAAGCAGTAATGAAGGTGATTATCGAAGCTTCAAGGCAAATGGAACGCGATGAAGAATTAGCTATTTCTTTTATTCAAGTTGGGAAAGATGCTCAAGCTACCCGCTTTCTCAAAGTTTTAGATGATGAACTTCAAAGCGCTGGTGCCAAGTTTGACATTTGTGACACAATCACAATGGATGATATGGAGGATATGAGTTTATCAGATGTGCTACTCAATGCTATTAATGACTAAATATCCCTTTGACAGGATGTGAAAAATGGATTCAATTGATAAGCTATTGGCTGAACTTAAAACTGAATATGATGAACCAGCAACACCCCAACAGCCACCACCACCAGCAAAAATATTCATCCAACCATCGCCAAAATCGTCATCTTCAATAGATAATCTTTTGGCTGAACTTAAAGCTGATTTTGTAGAAAAAGAGGCTGCCCAAGAGTTAAGAAAACAGCAAGAATTAGAACAAGAGCGAATTCAACAAGAAAAACTCAAAGCACAACAATTGGAGGCTTTGCAGAAACAAGCCAAAGATTGGTTGAAAAAATTAGATCCATTGTCAGCGGAAGGACTTTGGTTTGAAAAATTTGCTGAAAGTTATTCATCAAAGTTAGAGGCAGGGATTGAATATTTACAAACAAATGAATAAATAATTTAATAAAAGTTAGAGACGTTCGGTCCGGAACGTCTCTACGGGAGGTTAGAAGTGCGATCGCTTTTAATTTGACTTGCATTTTGACCCAAATAATGCTGCACTGCCCATTCATGCATTGCATAAAGAATCGGTTGGAGACTTTCTCCTAAAGGTGTTAGAGAATATTCTACCTTTGGAGGGATTTGTGGGTAAATTTCTCGATGAATAATACCATCTTCCTCCATTTCTCTAAGTTGCTGAGTCAGCATTTTTTGAGTAATTCCAGATAAAGCTCTTTGCAATTCACCGAAGCGTTTAACTCCAGGCATTAATTCTCTAATAATCAATACCTTCCAGCGTCCACCAATCACCTTTAGCGTAGTTTCTACTTCACAAGTCAGTCTGCTATAGTTTTCTGCTTCAGCTTTCATAGTTACTTTTAGGTAAGTATCTTACTTTTAAGTGCCTACTGTTTATATTAGCTTTACATGGTTTAAAGTCTATACGGATGCTTTTTTTGTATATGAAGGTGAAAGCCTAAATTGATCGAAAGCATCGTTGCAGAACCTAAAAATGCTTCAAACTGGAAAACCTAAGTGGGGGTGATGATGTGCGCGAACAGTCGCTAGCTCAAGCTCATCAAGCGATCGCTCAAGCTGTAGCTAGTTGGTAATTGGTAATTGGGTATCTCCATAAAAGACGTAAAGACGTAGCAATGCTACGTCTCTACAAGGGTTTGGGGCAACGCATAATTTATTTTTGGAGATGTTTATTGGGCATTGGTAATTCCTTTTCCCTCTTGTGCCCCTTGTCCACTCTTCAAATCCCCATCGCCAATTTTATCTTAACAAAACTAAATTTACGCTTTGATAAAAAACTTATTCCAAACTGTGTTAAATGTTTGCTTTAATTGATGTTTACGATACCATTTCTGAAAGGCAATTTCGTATTCTTCGGTGTTAGTTTGATAAGTATTGCAAGCATCAAGCGCTACTCCCAGTCCCCAGAATAGCAAAATATAAAGCGACCACGAAAGACCACCACCACCAACTAAATCGACTAATATCAAAACACTATTGACAATTGCATAGTTGCCAAAACGCTTCTTGAATCTTCTTTGACGATAGATGTTAAAAGCTTGCCGCTGTTGCATTTCTCCTTGTTTGTCTAACCAATCGCGTTCTGCAAGTTTTAAAGATTCTGGAGGAATTTCTAACTCAGCGGCGATTTCTAAGAGTTGTTCGTAAGAAAATTCTTTCTCTTTGTCGTTTGCGTGACGAGCGATCGCTAAATGAAGAATTTGCTGTACATCTTCTTGATTATAGAAACGGGTGACTTTAGATTCAGAAGCTGCCATAATTCTGTCTCTTATATTACTTTAATAAAGTTTTGTTACCCGATAGATATTCAGCAATTATGCCAGATCTATCAGGATTATTTTCATTATCCCTAGGCTAGCAAATATAAATGGTGCTGTGGGTACGGTTTTTATGCCATTCACACAGCACCTGAACGCGATCGCTCTTATTGAGGGTTAATTACCCTGAATTTAAAGTAGTTTTCATGTATTTGAACCACATCTGTCGTAGGGGCACAGCAATGCTGTGCCCCTACGCGTGGTCTATTTACTTGAAAATAGCTGTAAAGCCGCAGCATCGACAATCAGCAGTAAATGAGGATCATTGCGTAGCATTTATAGCCATTTGCAAACTAACTTCCCATTTTCAGTTTCCCATTTAGCGCTCAAGCGATTTTTGGGAAAACTTTTTGAAGGCAAGTTGAGATTATTATTTGTTACCTGCTGAGATAAATCTTGCCGTTCAATATTTCTTGCGACTGAAGAATTAAAATTTAATAAAGATTTTTTGTAATTTAGTAACATGGCGATCGCACTTCCTTGGTTGAATGTTTATAAGACAACATCTTTGCTTCTATATACTTAATAGGCGTAAGCAAAATTAACTTATGCACTTTTGTCTAATGCGTAAGTTATAGATTTATCAAGTTATGAGTTTTTGCTCTTTGTGACGTAATAAAAACTTTGGCACTAAATGCGCTTACCCTGATGACCTGGGGACTGCAAGCGCTATAAAGTAATGCTAATGTATTGCTGGGATTAAGCAGACACAACTAAGCCGCAATTGATGCGGTTTTATCAATCCAACTGTTATATAAATGTAATAATAAACACTCAATATTAATTTTTTCAGAAAACACGCAGTAACGAGGAAAACCCAAATGACTGAAGATAATAAGATCCGCACTTTATCTGTTGATATTGGCGGCAGTGGTGTCAAGGTTATGCTTTTGGATAGCAAGGGAAATCCCTTAAGTGAGAGAGTGCGAAAAGAAACACCGCAACCAGCTAAACCGGAACCGGTGATCAATGCAATTGTTGAGTTAGCAGCAACTCAAGGTGAATTTGATCGCGTTTCCGTAGGTTTCCCAGGTGTGGTGCGCGATGGAGTGACAGAAACGGCGGTAAATTTGCATCCAGATTGGATTAAGCTTGATTTGGCAAAGCAATTGTCACAGCGTTTAAACAAGCCTGTGCGGGTAATTAATGATGCTGATATGCAAGGTTTGGGAGCAATTTTAGGTAAGGGTGTAGAATTGGTAGTTACTTTGGGTACTGGCTTTGGTTCGGCTTTATTTGTCGATGGTAAATTAGTTCCGAATTTGGAAATGGGGCATCATGAGTTTAGAAAAGGTGAGACTTATGAGCAACAATTGGGACGTGCAGCTTTGGAAAAAATTGGTGATAGTAAATGGAACAGACGCTTAGAAAAGGCGATCGCTTCTCTGCAAAATCTATTCAATTATAATTACCTTTATATCGGCGGTGGTGAAGCTACAAGGGTAAAAATTCAGCTACCTGAAAATGTCAAACTAATCCCAAATATTACTGGTTTACTCGGTGGAATTGCTTTGTGGCGAGATTAAGAATTGTTAGTTGTTAATTGTTAGTTGTTGGGCATGGGGCATTTATCCCCCACTCCCCTTCCTTATTCAGTCTTGCGAAAGATGTCGCGAGGCTTAATAAAAATTATTAATTGGAAGGAGAGGGTAGGGATAATAAAATATGCAATTGAAGCCGATAAATCAGCAAGTGGTAGCCATCGTTGGAGCTTCCAGTGGAATTGGACGTGAAACAGCGCTTTTGTTTGCGCGACGTGGTGCCAAGGTAGCGGTAGCAGCGCGAAGTGAATCAGGGTTGAATTCCTTGGTGAACGATATTCAAAGCTTTGGTGGTGAAGCGATCGCTATAGTTGCAGATGTAAGTGAGTTTGAACAGGTAAAGGCGATCGCTGATCAAACTGTGGCAACTTACGGAAGGCTTGATACTTGGATTCATGCCGCTGCTACGGGTATAATCGCACCTTTTGAGCAAATCACACCCCAAGAGTTTCAAAGAGTTATTGATGTAACTTTGATGGGACAGGTTCACGGTGCAATGGCAGCGTTACCCTATCTGAAACAACAAGGACGCGGGGCATTAATTCATATTTCTTCAATGGAAGGTAGACGCGCTTTACCTTTGCAAAGTCCCTACTCTGCGGCAAAGCATGGTTTGGAAGGTTTCTTAGAAGCGTTGCGGGTAGAATTGCAGTATGAAAATTTGCCCATCAGCGTCACATCAATTCTGCCTTCGGTAATTAACACACCTTTCTATAATAAAGTTGCTACCAAACTAGGCGTGAAACCCACAGGGATACCGCCATATTACGATCCGAGTATTGTTGCTGAAGCCATTCTTTATGTTGCCCAACATCCCACCCGTGATTTTATCGTTGGGGATGTGGGTAGAGTGTTAGATGTGCTACAAAAAGTTTCACCTTCTTTAGTGGATTCAGTGTTGGTAGCCATTGGTATTCCGGGACAGCGTACCAACGAACCGAAGTCAGAAGACGCACCAAACAATGTTTTTGAACCGATTGAAGGTTATAACAAAGTGAAGGGAGACTTTGGTAAGTTGGAAATTCCAAGTATTTCAGATTGGTTGGAGATGAACCCACCTATTAAGTGGGGTGCTTTAGTGATCGCAGCTTTGGGTATTGCCGCGTTTCTCGGTGGGTGGGGGAATAACAATGATGTGTAGGCTGTTTTAGCTTTTCAATAACAGGACTAAAGCCAACTGTCACAAGCGATCGCCCTACTGGTTTTGGTTAGATAAGGAACTTTAACAAAGCAGTAAACTAGAGGGTGTCATTGCTTTTTGGCGGTTCTGAAATGTTGGATAACTGGGAGTTAATCTGAAGAATGTCTAACAACCTGTACGATCGCGATTTGCAATTATGGATTCAGCAAACGATTCAGCAGTTACAGAATCATGAATTTGGGTCGCTGGATATTGAGCATTTGATTGAGGAGTTAGTTGATTTGGGTAAATCAGAAAGGAATACCCTAAAAAGCAATCTCAAAATCTTGTTGGCACATTTACTCAAGTTAAAGATTCAGCATGATGTACCCGATTCGATGAAAGCAAGTTGGTACAGTTCGGTTGTGGAACATCGTCAGCGGGTTCTCGACAATCTGGCAGATACCCCATCTCTCAAAAGTTTCTTGGTAGAAGCTGTGGAAAAAGCCTATCCTGATGCCCGTAAGGTGGCAATTAAGGAGGGTAAACTTGCCAAATTTGGGGTTCCTATACCGTCCGAGAGTGAGTATCCCATAACCTGTCCTTTTTCGATTGACCAAATTCTGGATGAGGATTTTTATGGGTTGTAGAGGGTTATTGGTAAGCTAGAAATTCCAAGTTTCTCAGAATTGTTTAATCTAACAATGAAATTGTGGGAAACCTAGGGACTCATCGCACATGTAAGGTTCCACTACCACTATCTTCTCTACATCATCCACCATTACCCGTGCTAACCCAAACTGTTCAATTATCGCCGCATTTGTCGTTAAATGCAGACTTACCTTAGCTACCCGATACTCACTTTTCTCGCTAGCTAAAGCAGCGCTTAACAATAACTGATCCGCCAAATGTTCATCTACAGGTGCTATTGTTTGATGAAACTTCAGCAATTCCTCACAAGCGATTTCGGCAACTTTTTCTGATGACAACCGCTTCTCTCCCAACCCAGCAAACCCAGCCACACTATTTTTATACTTAGCGGTGAGAAACAAACCTGCACCTGGTGCAATACCTTTTTCTCGCAATGCTTGCACAACAACTTTTAATTTCGCTTCTTGCAATAATTTCTCAGCACGATTTGCCATTCTTTGGGGAATATTGGCAGGTAATTCTGTTACCACTGCTAGTCCCCGTATTTGCTGTAAATCACCGCGTTCGAGCAACTTGATACCAGTGGGTTTACTACCACCACTGACGTGCAATTGCACTTCTCCCCCACCTTGAGGATACCATCCCCAAGCGCCAAGTTTTACTTGAGCTTGCACGCCCATTTGCTGTAACATTGGCAGATAGACTTGCTCAATGTACGTTGTTGAAGGGCTAAAAGCAACGTGAGTTCCACCTCGTAGGGTTACTTGGGAATCACCATCAGCGATCGCTAAAGGCAAAAGTATAGTTTGCAACACTAAAGTAACAGCACCCGCAGAACCACCTTCTCGCGCTTCGCTGACATCAAAGGTGTAATTTCCCGCTTGCACGGAACTACCGGGAGTGAATTCTAGCATCATTGAACCGAAAGCATCACCCCGCAGTTTGGCATGACAAATTGCGGCAGCAGCGCGAACTGATGTCAAGTGTTGTGCTGCTAATCCCGGTTTTTTGCGTCCAGCGCGAATGTTGTAAATGCGTATGGGTTCACCAGTGATGGCAGCGAGACTCAAGGAAGTGCGGAGAACTTGTCCACCTCCTTCTCCATAGGAACCGTCAATTTCAATCATGCGGTGCAATACTTTTGTATTATTGTAACACTAGATAATACAACATGTAAAGATAGTTTGTCATGCTGTTAAGCACGCTTGTATTATTGGCGTTGGATATTGGTGCGATGATTCGACAATGATATCTCGATAAATTAAATATCCGTTATCTAGAACCCCTAGAGACGTAGCAGTGCTACGTCTCTACATTTTTTTCACTACTATGTTTAATACACGTCGAATTTATCGACGTATTGTAAAGACGTTCCAGTGGAACGTCTCTACGATTGATTGCCAAAAATTAATTGTAAATCTAACACAAAACCAGGAAGAACATCTTCACCACATAAACTACGAGGAGATTGTAAAACTTCTACTTCTACCAAAGGTCGATAAATCTCTACTTGTTTATTTTTAGGATTAATCAACCAACCTAAGCGCAAACCGTTTTCTATATATTCCTGCATTTTTGCTTGAGTATCTTCTAAATCATCACTTTCAGATAGCAATTCCACTACAAAATCAGGACACAAAGGTAAAAATTTCTTGCGTTGACTTGAAGTGAGTACATCCCATCTTTCCATCTTGATCCAAGACGCATCAGGGGAACGAGTTGCACCATTTGGAAGTTTAAAACCTGTGGAAGAATCAAAAGCTTTTCCGAGATTATTTTGACGATTCCAGATTCCTAAATCAATATAAATTTCAAAGTTACGGTTTCCCGTTTCTCCTCCAGTGGGTGACATAATAACTAATTCTCCATTTCGGGTTAATTCTAGTCGTAATTCTTTGTTACAAATAACAACTTGTTCAAATTGTTCATCTGTAAATTTCAGATTGGGGGGTAATTGTAAAGTTAAGGCACTCATAGTTAATTCTCCAGAAAATGTTAGAATAGTTTGATACACCAGATTTCAGGTAAATTAGGTACATTCGTCAAACCCAAATTCCTGTAGAGACGTTCGGTCCGGAACATCTCTACGTGTGTTTAATAACAACGCAATCTGGCGTAAGTTCCTAATTTTTAATTTCAGCATCTTGCTATTAGCAGAATTAATTAAACTATAGGGATCGACCATTTCGGGAAATTTTAGATATTCCGGAGCGATCGCTCTCCAACCTTCTTCTATAAAATAGGAATGGGGATTGGCAATAAATTTGACTTCTGAATTCTTCTTTATCGACGCTTTCATGCCATTTATTTAATATAAAATTATATAAGGCACTCCAAAAGAAAAATTACAGTGCCTAAATTTTTAGCTGATTCGCAGTGTACATTCTAAAATTAACTTTTGGTTTACCAAAGAGTATGGCTGGATTTCTAAAGCGCGTTGAAAAGCTTTGATTGCTTCACCGTACTCGCCAAGTGCGGCATAACACAAGCCCATACCGTGAAGTGCGCCAAAATGTACTGGTATTATTTCTACAACTCTCTGACAGTCTGCTAGGGATTTCTGATACTTGCGGCTACTGTAGTAGAGAAAAGCGCGACGATTCCAAGCTTCAGCAAAATCTGGTTGTTCACCAATCAGTTGGTTCAGCAGTGTTTCGGCTTCGTCTAGTTCCCCAGCATCTAGTAACTTTTGACTGCGATCGATGGTTTCTAGCCCAGAAATTCCCTTTTGCTTGAACCAGATCCGCCAAAGTTTTCTAGTCGCGTATTCGCGTACTGTTTCGTCAGGATTTTTCAAATCTTCAAGTAAGGAATTGATTGATAAAGAATCCATGAATTTGAGGTTACAGATTGTATATTAGTAATTTCGCACAAAACTATCTAATTAAATCACTTTTAAAGGCATCTTTAAATTAGAACAATTGCAATTTAGGCAATTATGACGCGATTTGTTGTAGTCAGTAATACTGTTAGTGCGTTTACGCAATATATCAAGTCATTAACACAAACTTTATAAAAAGAAAAAGGGTGTCTTGGCAGTTGACAAATCCCTAGGAAATAATACTTGATCAAAAGATAACAAAAAATAAATTGACTATGCCAAAACAAAACAGCGTTTCTCGGCATATTGTTCTCACTTCTCATCCGAGCCGTTCTGGTCCTAAGCCGATCGCAATTAACTGGGGAGCAACTGACCCGATGGAACGAGGTCCAGTGATTGCTACTTTAACAAAGTCGGCGCACCGCAATGTCATAGGCACTCATTCGGGTGGTTATGCGATTTATCGCGCTTTAGCAGTGGCTAGCGGAGCGCTGCAATCAGATCATATAGCGGATTTAACCAACACGTCTCCAACAGAGCGTATTGGACCATATCCAAGCTGGTCTGACCCAGAGAAAATTGTTTCTCTTGACCCTTATGGTGCGATCGCTTCTGAGGTGTTTGCATCCTACTACGAACAGGGATATGATATCCGTCCGACCATCGCCATCACCAAAGCTCACATCAATATGCCCGAATTGCAAGATGCGATCGCCAAAGGACGCTTGCAAGTTGATGGTAAAATTATGAAACCCGGTGGCGATTTGGTGGTGACTAAAGCCGCAATTGAGCCGGTTTGGTATTTACCAGGACTCGCCAAGCGGTTTAATATCACTGAAGGCGAATTGCGTCGCGCTTTATTTGAACAAACTGGGGGAATGTTTCCAGAATTGGTGACACGCTCTGATTTGGAGCTATTTTTGCCGCCAATTGGAGGTTTAACGGTGTATATTATCGGGGATTTTGAAGCGATCGCCGATCCGAATAAACCTCTAGCAGTCAGAGTACATGATGAGTGCAATGGTTCCGATGTCTTCGGTTCAGATATCTGCACTTGTCGTCCTTATCTCGTACATGGAATTGAGGTGTGCGTGCAAACAGCGCAAGAAGGTGGTGCTGGGGTAATTGTTTATTGTCGTAAAGAGGGTCGCGCCCTTGGTGAGGTTACGAAATTTTTGGTTTACAATGCTCGTAAGCGTCAAGAAGGAGGCGATCGCGCTGATGCCTATTTTGAGCGGACTGAATGTGTGGCAGGTGTTCAAGATATGCGTTTCCAAGAATTAATGCCGGATGTCCTCCATTGGTTGGGCATTACTCGCATTGACCGCATGGTATCTATGAGTAATATGAAGTTCGATGCCATCACTCAGTCGGGAATTGAGATTGTCCAACGAATTGCCCTACCGGATGATTTGATTCCTGAAGATGCGCGGGTGGAAATGGAAGCGAAGAAAGCTGCTGGTTATTTTACCACGGGGGATGTGTTAGATGCAAACGGTTTAGCTGATGTGAAGGGTCGAGCTTTGGAGTAGGACTAGGGACAGGGGGAGTGGGGGAGTGGGGGAGTGGGGAGGCAAGGAGAATAATTCTTCTT